>JAUWJS010000056.1 GCA_030607575.1 Candidatus Heimdallarchaeota archaeon
TGTGGGTCCTGCGAGAATCAACGCATTTCACCGCTTCTCTCGCAGTACCGGTCACCTCTCCTATTCCCTAGGTTAGCGGGATCTCTGACCGCCTACAAGTGCAGCTTGCAGATTTAACCAGAGACCTCCTTACCAGGCTACGGATGCTTTAAGCCCAATAATCGTGCTAGGCACTCGCAGAGCTGGTTTTACCGCGGCGGCTGGCACCAGCCTTGCCCTCTGCTTGCTGTTGGAGCTACGAACACTCCATCACAGCCAAGGTTCTCCTTGGCACTCAGATTCGCGGTCTCACGCTTTCGCGCATTGGGCACAATTCCTAACTGCTGCACACCGTAGTGCTAGGACCAGTGTCTAAGTGTCCTTCTCGGGGCGCTAACTCTCATTACCCCTACCGATCATTGCCTAAGTGATCCTTTACATCACTTACTAGCTAATCGGCCGCGGCCTCATCCTATGGCAAACCGAAGCCCATTTTAGTATTGGCTCCTTCCAGAATTCCATACCTATCGGGTATTAGTCTTAGTTTCCCAAGGTTATCCCCGTCCATAGGGCAGATTGGCGACGTGTTACTGAGCCTTTCGCCATGCCTCCGAAGAGACATTAAACTTGCATGTCTATTGCGAATCTGATAGCACCTAGGTCCGGCATGATCAACCGGCTTCCTGATTCGATTATGATACGATCTATTTGCTATCTTCCATGAATTGAACTATTTTAGCGCACATACACGTACTAGTGTTTTTTGTACATACTAAATTTGTTCCTTAAAATTCTCTAAATTTCTGTAGCATCAGAACATCTCGGAGTTCTTGTTTTCCTTGGAGGTGAGTGTAAAATTCATACAGTACTTTTTTATGTTTTGCAAGGCTTTTTTAAGTTATCGTTAAACGGCTTATTGTATACAGCCTGCAATAACTAATATTGCACACTTGCAGATATGATTACTGTCTCTTCTCTTTTATTGGTTGCGATTTAAGAGTTTTTTGCCGCTACAAAAAATCATTCGTAAATTCAGAAGAATCAGTAAACGTAAAGGAGCGGATTCTTTTAGCCGAACCCGCTCTAAAGACATGGCTTAACATCCACTCATCAGACGTGAGTCTGACTGTTCGTGGCAATATACTTAAATGGAGTTCAATATATATACTTTGCTCTTTTTCCCGTTATGCGGTTTCCATAATATTCACAGTTTAGAGGCTTAAAGTCGGTAGAATAACTCTGAAAGTATTTGTCACAAATTTTCTTTGGAGATTAAAGACAATATTCTAGTTCCATCTCTGAGAAATAGAGGGTGGTGATAAGGAAAGGATAGTTTAGCTTTTTTAGTAAACAGGGGATTCCTCTATTTCTTTTTTCTTCTGTTTTTTTTGCGAAGGAATTTTATAGTGAATTCTCTACTTACTTACAGAAATAACACTTATTCATTATATATAACCCGAGGAAAGGTTATTGTGGGGATAAAACATGCTAGATATTGAAGATTTTCAAAAAATAAGGAAGAACGTTTTTGAGTACCAAAAAAGCTTGCATGATGTCATTTTTGATGAAAATTATCTTTCAGATTTGAAGATAGTTTGCGCGAATGAGAAATCATCAGAGGTGACTAACCTTTTAAGAACCATAATTGATGAACTCAAAGAAAAGTTTGATACTAATTGTTTATTCACAATTTACTGGTTATACTATTTACAAACCTATTATTATGATTTTACAGAGAATGAAGAAGAAGTTAAATCTCAAATAAAGGAAATGGAAGAAATCGCACTTTCAACCAAGAATGTTGAGCATCAGGCAAATGTTCTAACTGCAAAGGCTCTTTTTAATCAGTTAAAACAAAACAGCCAGAAAGCTAGGGACCAACTAACTGAAGCGGAACAAATTCTGAAACCTTTCAAAAAAGATTATCCAGAATCATATTATGCTTTACTTTATGCTCATACATTTTATTTATCATTAACAGACAAAGATTATAAATCCGCAATTAGAAACATGAAAAAGTGCTTTGATTACTACTATCTTGAAAGTAAGAACTCTTCAGGAATGATTAAATCTCTTACTTTATTACTTAACTATTATATCTTTCTGAATCAAAAAGAGAAAACGGAAGATCTACTAAAATGGGTTTTTCAAAAAGAAAAAATACAGGATAAAATAACTAGTTCTCAGGCCATTTTGTTGTATTGGTGTGCGGGAACAATTTCTGCAATAGACCACAAAATAGAAGATACCATATCCTATCTTAAGAACTCATATGAGAAAATAAAATATGAGGGTTTACAGAAAGAGATGTTGTATGAATATACATATACTTTGAGGCTTTTGAGTAGATATTATGCTTTCCAAGGTAAATTTCAAGAATCCTATGAACTCCTTGTAGAACTTGTTAGTTTTATGGAAGATGGTTACGTTAAATTCAATTATATTCAAAAGAACAGAAAGAAAGTATATTTTGGTTCATATTTTACATTACTCTTCATCTTTGTCCAACTGGATTTAGATATTGATAATATACAAGATAATTCTTTGAAAAAACTCTATAATTATACAAAAAGAACATTATCTAAAAAAAGAATCTCTCAAAAACTTCTCCTTAATGAAACTACAAATAATCGGCAGCTAAACGAGCTCCTAGATGATGAAATACACGAATCTAAGGACGATGTATATCTAGTTCTTCATCAACTTCTTTTAACTCATGAATCATACACCACTAGTGAAATAGTTATAGAAGACAAAATTTCTTCTCTACGCGATTATGTATACGATCCACATTATCTTGATATATTGCTAGCAAAAATCTTCCTTTCAAAAGGCAATTATCAGAAATTTGATGAAATTTTGAGAAACTTCGCTAAAGAAACTGCTAGAGGTAAAGAACCCATTTTATCTATTTGGAAAGACATTTTCAGTTTACTTTCAAAACATATTAATGATCCTTCTGATACATCGATCGCAGTAGAGCTAAGCAAATTAGAGGAAATGTGTAGAAATAAAAATTTCAATAAAATTGCAGAAGAAATAAACTTCTACCAGAAACTTGTAGCCTCAAAAAAGACAATAAGTAACTTCACCGATAAATTCCGACACACAGCTTTTATGGATATTTTCAATGAAGAATCGAAGAGAATGGTTTTAGATTCAATTTAGACCGAATTGAAAAAAGAAATAGGAGTAAATTAAATTTAAAAAAAATAAAAAGAAATGGAATTAATTCCTCTTAAGGATAATACATAGGAGGAATTATGTCGTCGTCGTCTGTCGGATCATAAGTTTGGTTCATCATACTCATACTCATCGGATAGTAGTTTTTCTGCAGAATACAGATTAACTCTAAATATAATACTCGCAAGAAGGTATATAGTAGGCTAGAAAATTTCGTGACATCACGATTATGAAACTGAGCTATTTTCCACTCTTTTTTTTTGGTATTTTTATATTCTAAGGGAGTACAAAATCTTAGAGAGGATATATTATGGTTAAAAAGAAGAAATCTCAGTTTCGTTATAGTTCTAATAAACAACAAACTAAAACTAGAAGGATTGTTAGAGCAGTTCTTCCTTGGTTATCTGTAGTTGTTGTAAGTTTTGTGTCTTTTATTTTTCTCTTTCCAGAACTAGTGAAATTAATTCCATCTGAATTCCTATTCGGAGTTGCAGCTTTCAGTGAAAGGATTGCCCTTTTCTTGAAAGGTTTCTTTACTAATTTGGCTTTTATTTCCTCGATTTCAGCTATTGTTCTGCTTTTCATTATAATCAAGTTATTGCCTTTTTACAAAATTGAAGATGCTGAATTCTATACGCAAAAAAAACTATTTTTACCTATTTTTAGAAAGATTGGTGTTGTGATGGTTTCTTCTTCAACAGGAAAAGGTAACAATAATTTTAGTCACAGTAGCTATGCTAATAAGATTCATGAAACTTTTATCAAATGTCTTTCATTGAGAATAAAAGATAGAATGCTAGCAATTTACAAGCATAATACTGGTGTAAGTATTTTCTTTCCTGCTATTTCTAAAGGTTGGTTAAAGAACAGAGTTAACCAAAGTTTAAATCGAGATATTATTTTCATTTCTAATTCTATTGATAGCTACTATGATTGCAGAATCAAAGCTTTGAATGGTGACCAAACAAAAGATCTTGTTCAAGCTCTGAATCAAATGAAAACTAAGAGTAAAATTGAATCTTCCTCTGAGTTGATTACTCAATTTAATATGACTGATCAAATGTATAACATCTTTATTAAGAATGATATAAAGGATACTTGTTTTATCATTAAGACAGATAAGAAAAGGAGAGAATCTAAGAAAATTGTTTTTGATCTTCATCTTCTATCTGAAGACAATGCTACAGAGTCATTTATTTTAAATGCGTCTGGTTTGTCCAAAAAGAAAAGAAAAATTATAACACCTAACAAAAATTTTCTCAGTCTGGTTTTTTCCACAATTCGTAAGAAGGAACCTGTATTAATCGATGATGTCGCTTCCTTAGTGCATGTTCCTATGGCTTATAGGGGTGGATTTCTACCCATTAGTGCTAAGAAGGATGTTTTTAGCACTTCCTTTGCAAGGGGTGAAAATGAACAAATCCTTGTTGGTAAAATGGTAGGTAACGGTGATATGGGAAAAGAGATTTCCCTTAACTTAAAAGATTTCTTGCTTAATCTTGAAGTTGCAGGGCAAATTGGTAGAGGAAAATCTTACTTAATCACTTCTGTTATTGGACAACTACTGGAAAATAAGGTCAGTACATTAGTTTTCGATATTAAGGGTGAATATGCGAGAACATTCACAGACCACCCAAATGTTGAGATATACACAATTGGAAAACCCCATCCATTATGTCTGAATATTTTTGAAACCACTGATTCTGATGATTTACATAATACTTTACTAATTATTGAGGAAATGTTAGCTTCTTCAAATCAAGAGTTTACACCTGCAATGAAGAATCTGTTTGAGAGTGCTCTTATATTGACTCACAACTCCCCAAAGAGGAATTTACAAGTCTTTGTGGAAAATATCTTCAAAGTTGCACGCGAATTACAAGCTCATTCCAACATTACTTATTTACAACAGACAATAGATGCTGTTTTGAATAGATTGAATTTCATTTTCAATCCAATTAATTTTGAGATTCTAGGGGCTATGAGAACCACTTTGGATCTTTCACTTCTAGACAAAGGTAAGAGTATTATTCTTGATTTAAGCCAATTTCAAAGAAGAGCAGCAAGACCCTCAGATGTTTTTTTAGTGTGTAATTTGATACTCAAAATGCTCTATAGACAAGCATCTGCAAAAGAAATGACGAGCAATTTGAGATATTTAGTAGTTCTAGAAGAAGCAATCAATATAATCCCCAATTTCTATCATTCTGAAAGCTCTGCATCTTTAATTACCGCTGAAAATAATTTTCTATTAGGAAGAAACCTAGGTATAGGACACATCACAATATTTCAAATGTGGGATAGTGTAAGCAAAATTGTTCATGGTAACTCTGCTACTAAGTTTGTATTCAGATCAAGTGAAAAAACAGATATCATTGCTAAGGCTCTAAATTTGGAAGAGGATGAAATATCTAACATCCAGAGCTTACCTTCACGACATTGTTTCTTATTCTTCGAAGGTTCAGATTCTGCTGTAAAGATTCAAACACTAGACTTAATAACAGACCCTATTAGTTTTGCAGAATACCAAGCAAAAATGCTAAAAAAATATGGTAGAAGCGTTTTTCCACTGTTGTTTAAAAGCTTCATAGATATGCGAACTTCAATTTTTCAACAAAGTAATGTAAATGCTGTTAGAAGAGGTAAAAAATTAGAAAGCAATAAACATGATCTATTGCAAAACAAATTGGCTAATTTCATACCAAGAGACATATCTAAAGTCGGTTCTAACAAGAAAATGATTATAGAAAAAGATACTTTAGATTTCATTGCTTCCGCAGGATTATTGCCTGAAAATCTGATATGCGAACAGTTGTGTTTTCAAGAGGATAGCGAGAAAAACTGTTTAAAGTATAATATGGGCGCAAAAGTTGTGAAATCCACTATACTCAATGAATGTTCTACTGAGGAGATTTCTATTTTGCTTACTGATGTGGGAGAACTTCATTCCTTGGTTTCCGCAATATCTACGAAGAGAAACCTTGAGTTCGATGAAAATCTAATCTTTTGTACAGTAAAAACTTTGGTTGTGGACTTTATTTCAGAGAATATCCTAACTCCAAATGAAGCTTATAGTATTCTCACAAGATTCTCTCTTGGGATTAAAGAGACGATAAATCCTTAATCATACTCTCGCATTTGATAAGATTTAAAAGCAAACATTCTTTTCTTCTCTTAAGTTCTGACCACGCTGACCGTTGTCAATGGGCTTAACGGAAGTGGTAGAGGCTGATACTTATGGTAGAACAAGAACTTAAAATTGCAATTGAAAAAATGAAAAAAGATTCACCTGCTCGTAAGTTCGTTGAATCAGTAGATATAGCGATTAATTTCAAAGATATTAATCTTCAGGATCCTTCAAAGAGGTTTCAGATGGATGTTAAACTTCCTCACCCTCTAGGGAAAGATGTTAAGATTTGTGTGCTTGGAGAAGGGTCGCATCTAGTAGACGCTGAATCGGCAGGAGTAGCTAGAATCATCAATAAAGATGAATTGGACAACATTAGTAGAGAACCCAAGATAGCAAAGAAATTAGCCCAACAATATGATTTCTTTATCGCAACAGCTTCATTGATGCCAACCATTGGTAGAAGTTTGGGAAAGTTCCTTGGTCCTCGCGGTAAAATGCCTAGACCTTTACCCCCAACTGCACCAATCAAACCGCTCATCAATGACTTTCAAACGACAATACAAGTCCGTCTGAGACAATCCCCCGTTATTCATGCTAGGATTGCTACTATAGCTATGGAAAATGATTCTATATTTGAGAATGCATTGTCTCTAGTAAGAAACGTTGAAAACAGACTCGAAAAAGGGGAAAATAACATACGTACAATTTACATTAAAACTACAATGGGTCCTGCAATAAAGGTTAAGTAGGTGACAAGATGTCAACCGTAAAAGTTTCTGAAAAGAAAAAACAAATAGTTGAGAAACTGAAGAACGATCTCACATCCTATCCCATTATTGGACTCGTTAGGATTGATAATATCAATGCAAGCGTTGTTCAAAGAATGAGAAAAGATTTACGAAAGGATGCTAAAATTGTTATGGCTAGAAATAGCTTAATGAGAATCGCTATTTCTGATTTGAAGAAAAAGGTTCCAGGTATTGAAAAACTATTAGAATACATTGTTGGTTCCTGCGCATTCTTGCTAAGTGAAACAAATCCCTACAAATTAGCGACTTTCATGAATGAGAATAAAGTACCCGCACCAGCAAAAGCTGGACAATATGCACCTAATGACGTCATAATTAGACCAATGAATACAGGAATCCCTCCTGGACCTGTCATTGCTGAATTACAGTCATTAGGACTCAAAACAAGGATTGAAGGGGGACAAATACGTATCGCAGAGGAAGCGATTGTAACTAAAGAAGGTGACCGTGTAAATAGAACTGTTGCTCTTCTTTTAAGAAGATTAGATATCAATCCCTTTCAAACTGGTTTAAGTTTTGTTGTTGCTTTTGAAGATGGGGAAATCATTCCCGGGGAAGCTTTATTACTTGATTATGAGCAATATAGAGCAAACATTCAATGGGCTTACAATTCTGCTTTGAATCTAGCAGTTAATGCTGGATTTGTAACAAAACAAAGCTTGTTGTTGATACTTTCAAATGCTCATCAATTAGCTCTCAATCTTTCAGTTAATGCTGGATTTCTAACTAAGAAATCTCTGTCATTAATTCTCACAAAAGCAGTTAGAGGATCTCTTTCTGTAGCAGCTTCTGTAGCAGAAAAAGATTCAAGAGCTTTATCAGACAAAGCTCAGGCCAAACTTTCTGAAGCTCCAAAAGTTACACAGACTGAAACTATTGTAGTTGAAGAACCTGAGGAAGAACCTGAGGAAGATCTAGGGTTAGGATAGTTATTTGGATAGGTGAAAAAATATGGAATATGTATATGCAGCATTAATACTTCATGAATTAGGTGGAAATATTACTCAAACAAAGGTAAAAGGAATACTTGAAGCTGCTGGAGCAAAAGTCGATGAATCTCGAATTAAAGCTTTAGTAGCAGCCTTGAAAGACGTTAATATTGAAGAAGCTTTGAAAGCTACTGTAATGGCTGCTGCACCAGTTGCAGCATCTCCTGGAGCTGCAATTGATAAAGCAGCACCCACAGAAGCTGAAGAAGAAAAAGAAGAAGAACCAGAAGAAGATGCCGATTTAGGTCTAAGTGCTCTATTCGGTTAGAATTTTCTATTTCTTTCTAATTTTCTTTTTCAATATCTTTTTATTTCTTTTTTAAAAAAACATTAAAAGCATCGATAATATTTTCACATTTTTCTAAAGCGTGATAAATTTCCAGATCAGAAAATTCAGTTTCTTGAACAGCACTAGAGCTAAGTGATGCTATCCTTGATCTTCTAATTTCTCCTCTTCCATCAATTGAAACGATTAATGTATGATCATCTGCGTGCATTAAAACAAAGTTAAACAACTGACTATCTCTTAAATTTTCCAATTGCTTTCTTTCAATTTTACACTCTAGCATTTTTCCACAGTAATCACAACTTAATGTTTTGTGAATAAATTTGTCAATATTTCTCATCTGATCACCTATCTTTCTATTTGACTAGAAACTCTGATATTTTGATACTAGCTCATCAGCTAGACTTTGTTCCTTGTTTGTTATCTGGTCAACAATATACTCAAAGGGTTCTGAAACATTGCCTGATAAAAGACCACTCACAAGAAAATGCCTTTTGATGTTATAATTCTTCATGAAATCGTGGATATCTTCTATGGATACTTCCGAATCTTCCAAGTCAAGTTTGTTACCAACTAGAACTTCTGGAATTTTAGGATAGAAGTGATTAGCTAAATAATTACGGGTTAAATCAACAAATTCATTCAAATATGCTAGGGTTTCTATATCAGTGATATCATAAACATACATTACACCTTTAACTCCACGTAGGAAAACATCAATCATGAATCGAAATTGTTTTTGCCCTGCAAAATCCCAAATCTGTAGAGTTACTGTACGACCTTGGTGAACTATTCTTTTCACTGTAATGTCTACACCTTTTGTCATTGAGATTTGGTTTGGGTCATCAAGTTCTCCTGAATAGCTTTTAGATATTGTAGTTTTTCCCACTGAACCTAACCCCAATACGGCAATTTTCAATATATTATCATGTTTTGAGTTTTGAGGGAGTGTTGTATTCATCATAATCATATCCAAAAAAAATATTTAAAGCACCACATTTTTTTGTGGTGAATTGTTATATCCTGCAACCAACCCATGTACAGAAACCGAAGAGTAGATTGGCTTGTTTTTAATTATGGAAAATTCTCCTCCCGAATATAGAGTCATAAAAGGTACATCTGTTCCTATTGCTTCTTTGACCATCTTGTTTTCTTCTTCAATTTTATCACCAGCAATGAGCAATCTATTGCTACAGTTTATAAAAAGACCAAAAACTGGATGATCAATTTTCTGCGCTGCTGTATTAGCACATTCAAATGCTGATTTTTGCACTCCTAAACCAGATTGTGTGAAAAATTCCGCGATTTTTTCGCTCTCATCTAAAATTTCTTCTGGAATTGTTGAAATTACTCCTTTCAAAGTTGGATGACATACAGATACAAATGGTAGATTCCCTTGATTCTTTGATTTCAATGTAGAAAGATACAACAATGAAGCATAGGCCATATTTTTGAAAGCTTCTTCATAGAGCTCTTTGGACATACCTAACAGTTCAAGAAATTCTTCATGAGCGGGTCTTTCATTTATCTCATGAACATAACTGCTGCTTTTGAGTCCCCTTGATAGCTCAAAACTTTTAGTCTTCTGTGATTTATCAAATGTCCAATTATGTTCAAAGTTAAGGGTATCTGAAGAAAGGACTGTTCCAACCATTGCATTTTGAAAAACATTTTCTCCTTGAAATTGATAACAAGAGAGCATGTCTAAATCAATAGTAGCTCCTCCTAGGGCACTTTCTACATTATTTTCCAGTAATTTCATCAGCATCTTGTATGCAAACGATGTTACCCCATAACCATTCTTCCCCATATTTCGATTAATGAGTTTGCCAATCATATTGAACATTCCTCTAAATTTATGTGCGAAGATAGAATCCAATATTTTCATATTTTTGAAAGCATCAGGTGGAAAGAATGGACCAGGTGTAAGGAAGAATCCTGTCTTGAACTTATTTTGATCATCTTTAAAGAGTTGAATTAGTTTATCTATTCCTTTTTCGGGGTTTATTCTAATATTTGAATAGGAAACTGAAGAATGAATATTCAATTCTGATGATTTGAAAGCCATTGCAGAACAACCTTGAGTAGTTGGCATATCATTCGATGTAGCGACAGCTGGAAATGTTCCTCCGATTACATTTTGTGTTCCACTTTCTTCACAAATTTTTGATATAGCTTGCTCATATTGTCTTTTTTCACGATAATTTGGTGTATACGCAATAAGCAGAAAATCAGGCGTGCCGTTAATATTACCAATAACATCTTTGATGATATGTTTTGTAGTTATGTTGATAGATCTGTGGCTAGTTGTTCTTGTAGCTATCTGCATAAAGAAACCCCTCACAAATAATTGGAAATTAAGAGAGCTTTTCTCTTAGATTCGATAGATAGCAAACTAAGATTAGCATTTTTACTTGCAATGGTTGTTAGAATTAGTATGCTATTTACAACATAAAAGATTACACAGAATTCATTTAGTTCGTAAGTTACTTTATTGAGATTGTTGAATTTCATTTCTAAAGAAACTTTGTCAACATTTGCTTTACACCACTGAATTGTTCTCAATAAGTTGTGAGAATATTCTTCCTTAAATGATGAATCAACAACATCCCCATCAATTCGGAAGAGTATTGCTGCTTCTACTTCATCTAAGTGACTTAAATCCATTAACTCAGAACTAATTCCTTGGTTAAAACTCATTTTCTTACTCCTTGTAATATCTGCTTATCTGTTAATACTTCAACAAATTCCATATTCTGAGAGCTATCCCTATTCTCTCTTTCACCAAGAAGGTTCTTTGCAATTTGAGCAATCACTCTTTTCTTTGGATCTTTATCTTTAGAGAGTTCTTTCACTCTTTTCATTAGTTCTTGGTATCTTATGTCGTCAACAACTGGATTAGATGTAACATTTTGAATTGAACTAGTATCTATAACCAGACCTGGTCCATTAACAAAATTAAGAGGATAGATTCCTTCGTGATGGGGTGTTTTTCGAGATTTAATGATCTTACAAGTTCTGTTGTATTTTCCCCCCAAACCTAGATTTTGTATGTGAATGACACTATCAGATAAGTAAATAGGTACTCTTGTTTCTTTGGCACCAATATCTGTTTGACCAAAAGCATTTGGTTCTTCAACAGTTTGCAATACCGTACCTAGAGAGCTCAAATGGTGATAGATTTTAGTTAGAACTTTTCGTTGCTCTTTTTCTGAAGGAAATTCCCATAATATAGGGGTGAGTGGATCCAAAATAATTCTTGTGTGTTTAACATTTCGATGTTTCAACTTTTGAGCTAGGGCAGGGAGTATATTTGTCATAAACTCAACAATCTTCTCACTTTCAACTAAATGAATAAGGTCTTCAGCATCTTTGGTAATTTCACTAATGTTAATTCCTAAAGATTCGGCTTCCCCAATTAATTTTGATGGGGTTTCTTCAAAGGATAAATAAAGGGTATGATCTCCTTCTAAAAGCCCTTGATATAAGTAAGCTAAGGCAAAAGTAGTTTTTCCTGTTCCACTACTACCTACTATGGAATTAATGGAATTCTTGAATATTCCGCCATTCATTAGAACATCAAGACCTTCTATCCCTGAAGATATTCTTTCGTGGTTTATCATAGACATCTATAGTTATACACTAACAACCTAAATAAACTCCACAATTTCTAATTGGGAGTAGATCATCATATCAATCGCTCTAAGCATTAATTAGTTCGATGTGAGAATGAACACAGAGAGTAACATTTTAGAAAAGAAACAAAATTATCATTCTTGAGTATAATGAGTTCATTTATACAAAAGATAAAAGATTTATTCACTTCTGAGGAAAAAAAATTCACTAAAATACTATTAGAGGAGTTAAAAACAACCAATTTCATCAATATAAGAAAGATTCAATCAAACCTTTCTTTGGAAAAACGCTATGTAGTGATTAGCAACTTACTTTCAAACAGAAAAATGACAGGTGTTTTTCTTCCGGAAAAATCTCACTTCTTTTCTATTTCAGATGAGGGATTATCGGAAATCAGGAATTCACTTAAGAAACAAGGGATAGTAGAAATGTCCTTAATCAAGAATCGCTGGACTGTAACAGAAAAAACCTTACTTCCATTGTTGAATCATCTAGAAAAAGGAATTATTGGTGATAAGAAATATTTCACAATTACTTATCTTCAAAATGCTATAAATTCCTCCTTAACAAATGTTCCAGAATATGAGATTCAAAAGTTTGAGAAAAAGTTTGGGATAGAAGTGGACACTTTTGCTCAGATTATTATTAACATGATTGAAAATGAAATACTAAAAGGTGTATTAAGAAATAATTTGGTATTTTTAAGCTCAGAAACCTTTGAAAATATTGTTACTGAGTTTCTAGAGGATAAATTTGATAGCGAACAAGAACTATCTTTTGATGAAATCTCCTCTGAACTAGAAGTACCTTCAACAAATATTGAACCTTTTCTTGTAAGTTATGTTAATAAAAATCCAGGTAGTTTGGTTATTTACCCTTTGGAGAAAAAGATAATCTTCAAAGGATAATTAATATGATTAGAGAAACTTAAGAAAACTTCTTTAATCTTATCTGTCGAAATCTTTAAAATAGTATGTTGTAACCCGAACTTCAGATAAGGATGGCTAGAAGATTACCGTGGTTACTACTTGGAATTCGCAGACCTAATTTCAATCTGCATCAAATATCAATTCGTATGCCAAAACGAATTCCCAGAAGTTTTATTTACGTTCTCATATATGGGATTGTATTCTATATCTTTGGAGGGGGGGCATATATGGTTGTAAATCAGGATGTTTTGATAAGTATAGGTCAATTTGGTAATAGCCCTCTTTTCATTGCACGATCAATACATACACAATATCTAATTGAAGGATTAGTTATAGGGTTTATATTGGTTTTCGCAGCAGTAAGTCTATATTTGCTTGATCATGCAACAAAATATGCTTTTGATGTTGGAACTGCTCAAAAAGTTGAGCTGATTGGAACAATCCTAGTAGTTGTATGGTACATTGCTGTATTATTGATTTTTAGAGCTAAATTATGAGTAGGTTAATACCTACTTTTGATCGTTTCAAGACCATCATTAGTTATTTTATAAAAAATTTCCTCTTTTTCCTGCTGTGCTTTCCACAGTTTTTTATTAACATGTTTTAATTTAATTTCTCTGTCTGAATAATTCATTATAGCCGAATTTGCTACAGGTCTAATAATCCTCTTATCCTTTTCTCTGAAAGCTGTAATTTGATTTGTTATCAAAACAGGAACTTGGTATTCCTTACTAATCATGTTTAGGTATGCCATTTGCAATGTTAGTAGCTTATATAAGCTCATTTCATTGATATCTGAGCTTCTAAATCTAAAATGATTCGTTATCCCATTAATAGCCATGAATGCATAATCTGTGTTTGAAATAAAGTTATGAACTTTCATCAATGTTTTAATTTGTTGACTCTTATCAAATAAGCTAATAACGGTGATATTTTTTAGTTCCACCTTGTAATTCAGATTAACTTCCATTAATCTCTGTGCACTAAAATTTATCTCACAATCAAAAAATAGCGCTTTCTTCCCTTTTAGACCTCTACATGTCTGATAAAGTAGCGTTGTTTTTCCTGAATTTGGAGGTCCCACTAAATGAGTTATACCTTGAGGAATTGTTCCATATTCTAATAAATCTCGAAACGCCAAATCTATCACTGATATTAGAGAATTATTAGCTTGTTTAGTTTTATTATATATTAAAGCTTTGAGAAAAAGATAATTTTCTTACCTAATTAAGTAGTAGGTTAACTATCAAGGAAAAAATAATAATTCCGATACCTTTTCCAATTTTGTTTAAGTTATAACCTAGATTCTTTTGAATTAATCCCTTACTTGTTTTTTCAGTTGTAATCATTAAACCAATCCAAATTCCTGCTTTAGAGGCATAAAGAAGAATCAATAGAACCAAATCGAGAATATATTGAAGGGTTCCTTCTCCAATTTCTGCTACCATTTCTTTCAAATATTAAAACATAGTTTAAGTTAAATACTCCACGAAAATCAAGAAAGGATTTTTTCTGTTACTACCTTTGAATCTTTGGCATTTCAGGCATCATGCTTTTGTGTCTATTATTTTTTATTAATTTCCTTATTCTATCTACTTGATTTTTCTTTAATCCGATTGTTTTAATTAGCTCCTTTTCGCTCAATCTATTCTCTAAGCCAAGGAGTAATAGATCTAGCTTTTTATAGGACACCCCTATTTCTTCCTCATCGGTTTGCTTGGCCCAAAGTCCTGCAGTTGGAGGTTTTGTTATGATTTTTGGATTCACATTAAGTTTTGCAGCTATTCTATACAATTCTGTTTTGTAAATATCTCCTATAGGCCATATGTCTGCAGCTAAATCACCGAATTTGGTTCCATAGCCTATTAAAATTTCAGATTTATTTGACGTTCCTATTACTAATTTATTTTCGAGATTAGATATTGTGTAAAGGTTAACTCCTCTTAATCGAGCTTTCAAATTTCCTTTGGCTAACCGATTCTTTTTCAATTCTGAATGTGCTGTTATCATTTCCTCTACCAAGGGTGAAATATCGATGATTTGGAGAGGAATGTCTAATTGATTAGCTGTCAATTGAGCATCTTGAGTATGAATTGGATCGAGTTCTTTTTCAGGTAAATGAATAAGTGATATTCTTTCTTTGCCAATAGCAAGGGATGTTAAATGCACAACAACTGCAGAATCAATTCCACCACTGAGACCAATTACTGCCCCTTTTGTTTTTGAAATTTCAATTTTTTGCCTTATAAACTTCTTAATTTCTTCAATTGTGGCGTTTTCATCTTTGAGGAAACCCTTCATTTAACTCATGATATATAGATAATTGAGCTTAATAATTCTTTCAATACGAATATATGCGTGCAAAACAGTTTATGGAGCCTCGAAGGGGGTTTGAACCCCTGACCTTTACCTTACCAAGGTAACGCTCTACCAGCTGAGCTATCGAGGCAAATTCAATAAAATCCTTTTTCCATAATTTTTAAAGATTCTGATTCAATGTTATATTATATGAAAAAACCTTTAAATTTTCCATACTCTTTCAACAAATCCACTATTTTCGAAATTAAAAATAAAAATCCACAAAGGGCGAAAAGTCTAAATATACTTTCTTTAATTTCCTAACAAATTACTTAATAAGGGATAATATGAAAAATCGCACTTTAGTATTCTTATTGCTCTGCTTGGTAACAGTAACA
>JAUWJS010000184.1 GCA_030607575.1 Candidatus Heimdallarchaeota archaeon
CATCATCGGTTCTGGTTTAGGTGGGTTAATCGTTGGAGCAAAACTAACCAAAGAAGGAAGAAATGTTCTACTAGTTGAACAACACTCAAGTATTGGGGGATATGCTACTTGTTTTACTCAAGACAATTTTACCATAGATGTAGGTTTTCATTCAATGGATGGTTTGTATGCACAAGATCCCAAAATTAAAGTATTCGAGGATTTGGATGTTTATTTCAACATAGAGTTTGTTGATATTCCAACAGGTTGTTATAGATTTACAAACAACAGAATAGATCTTACTTTACCTGATAGAGTTGAGGATGCTATCAACTTGCTCATTGAGAAGTTTCCAAAAGAAGAAAAAGGAATTCGTCTTTATTTTGAAACGATAGATAAGATTTTCAGTTCTGAATGGAGAGACAAAACAGTTGGAGAAATGCTTGATTCTATGTTTGAAAATAAAGATCTTAAGCTTGCATTAGCTGGGTTTATTCAATATTATGGAGATGATCCTTATACTCTATCAGCTTTATCTTTTGCTGCTGCAATGTCTAGAAATCTTAAAGGTGGAAAGCATTACATTAAAGGAGGATCTATTAAACTAACACATTACTTAGCAGACTATATTAGAGAACATGGAGGAACAGTGCTTCTTAACAAAGAAGCTACCAAAATAATAGTAAATCAAGAAAAAGATACAGTGGAAGGCATTGAGTATACATCAACTAGTGATGAAAGTAGTGAAACTATATTTATCGAAGCAAAGCATGTTGTCGTAAATGCTCCTTTGCCAGTAGCTACTAAGCTTCTATCTTCTGAAAGAGAAAATGTTCAGAGACTAAGAGAAACTATTAATTCTTTGAAAATTGGGCATTCAGTACTAAATATCTATTTTGGGTTTAATACCACTCTTGAGAAATTGGGTCATAACAATTATTTTACAGTTGTTAATGATGAAAGTGTATTTAGTTTAAGTGATATCTTTGGAAATAACAATGGAGGATATTCTCGTAAGAATTATATTTTTGTAGATTATGGACAAACAGATACAGGAATGGCTCCTTTTGGAAAAAGCACAGGAATGATAAGCACGGTTGATTACATTGATAACTGGATTCATTTGAATGAAGAAGATTATTACAATAAGAAAAAGGAAATTAAAACCATTTTCATCGAAAAGCTGAATAGGTTGATTCCAGATGTAAAGAATCATATTGAACACATAAGTGTTGCAACACCAAAAACAATGGAAAGATACACACATAATCCAAAAGGATCTGTGATTGGATTTGCCAGAAACCCATTACAAGTAGGAATGTATCCATTGACTTCACCTTTCAAGAATCTTTACTTTGCTTCAGCTTGGTCAATTCCAGGCGGAGGATTTACTTCAATCATTGATGCTGGATGGCAAGTTGCTACTTCAATCTTAAGAAAACGAAGATAAAATCTAGTTTAAACAAATTCTAGTTTGTTAATTTTTAAGAATCCTTCATAAACCAGATGACTCATCACAAAGAGAAATTCGTTAAAACTTTGATTTATATTCATTTCTTTGTATGAATATAGAATGGACTTATCCTGATTAGTTAGGAAATATACCATAAGCTCTTTACCGAGAATTCTTAGGTTAGGACTCATTTCGCTAAAAAGAATAGCTTGTTTAGTATTGAATCTTCTAAACTCATCAGATGATGATTTTGGGAAAGCAATTGTAGAACTAACTAGAAGATCCAATTCAACTAAATTTCTTTCTGTAGGTTCCTCAATGATATTCTCATCAATAAATTCAGCAATCAATTTCAAAAAAATTTCATCGAGAAAAACTGAGGTTTCAAGGATGTTTGCAGCATGTTGAATCCACTTTCTTGTTCCTGCAAATGGAAAAGACATTTTTCTCGTATCTTGAGTAGATTTTAGCTTTTGTTTCCACTCCTTATATATTCTATTTGTAACCTTTTCAGAGATAAAAACCTGCACTTCAATGAATCCTAAGATTGATTTAATGGTAAATTTCTTACCTTCTTCACTCTTCTCAAAAATATACGTAGTATTTCGAATTTTGTCTTTTATCTCAAGACCAGAAATATTTATTCTCTTAAAATTTGGAGCTTCAAATACTCTCTTTGTCATAGCAACTTTTTGGGGGATAGGTATACCAAGGGATTTGTATAAATCATTTTCGTCAGGAACTGTGGAAAAATCTCGGTCAGTTTCATATCCATAGTGAGTCGATTTTATATGTACTTGTGATCTTACAGTTCGAGAACTGTCTATAAAGCATTTTACTGCTGAAAGATTATTCTGATCA
>JAUWJS010000019.1 GCA_030607575.1 Candidatus Heimdallarchaeota archaeon
AAAATGAAGTTGCTGCAACTGTAACAGAAACAGATGAAGGTTTTCAAAAAATCCTCGAATTAACTTCAGAGAATTTTTCCAGATTTCCAAAACAAGTTATTGTACTTCATGGTAATAATGAACAATTGGCTGAAAGAATGGAGAAACTAGTAGAAAAATACTTCAAAGATGTGAAAATATTAAAAAGATGCACAGGGGTTACAATATCTGCACACACAGGTCCAGACATTGTTGCCTTGGTATCTGAATTCTGATACTTTCTATTCTTTTAACCTTTCTGAGTTCATAAGAGCACTAAGATAATCTTGTAAAGCGTGAAATCGTTCTTTGTAGCTCTTCTTCGGATCCATGAATATTTCTCTGCTCATCGTGTGGTACTTTTGTTCTTGTTTTTCTACTATTGTATTATTTTTCGTTTTTATCAATCTGATTCTAGGTTTCTTTTGTATATACACAATTAGATCTAACCATTTTTCAGCTGTGGCTGGGTTTAGACCTACTTTTTGTAGTTTAGATTTTGGAAAGGGATTATCTTCGTATTCAACTAGTTTGAATATTGCTTGAGCTCTTTCAATTACAATCTACATTTACTTCAAAAACAAGGAAGATTTATTGACTGTAATTTATTGTAATATAAGAAAGAAAGCGGGAAAATCTGTTCTCACAAATATTGATGCAAATATGTCTATAAATGAACGATTCAATGCGATTTGGATTAATTCATTCTCTTTTTATCTGAACCATCCCGAATATATCCAATATCGCGAACAATTTGAACAAACTAAAATGATGGAAGAGGTCAATACTGATGAATTTGAATTAAACAATTATATAATAGAAATGTTCACCAAAGGAATTAAAGATAAAATAATTCAAGATCTTCCAATTCCAATCTTAATATCATTTGCATTCATCCCCATAATAACTCTACTCAGAATTCATTTTAGCGATATTCAAATAATGGCTGAAAAAGAAATAATCAATGCATGCAAGATTGCTTGGAAGGCCATAGCTATATGAAACAACTTTTTGAAAAGCCAGTTTTCAAAATAGAAGAGAAAGAATAAGTAACCTTCAGACAGTATATTGTCTATATTCTTCAACAAAAATAAAAACTCCTCCTAGAAGCCCTTGTCAATGACTTTGGAGAACATATAATTTCAAACATATTCTTTTTCTCTCAATTCTTCTTTTCTTGAGATAATGATATATAAGTATGTTAATAGCAATGTTATCAAACTCATCACAAAGGTAATTATATATTGAAAATGTCCGAGTAAACCATTATTTACTTTATCAGCTACACCAAAAGGAGAGACTGCGAATACAATAAATTGGAAAGAACCAAATATAGCTGTTAAAAATGAAAATAGAATAAAGACATACATATTCTTCTTAAAAACTACACTTGTTATGATATTAATGATTGCAAAACCTATACAGATATATCCTATAACTTCCATTTGATCTAATAGAGCATAATATTCTAAATCATATAATGTCCAGATTGACAATCCAAGTAATCCAAATGCAGATAGACCTGTTAGTCCACTAAAAACCAGAGTTATTATTTTATATGTAATTGCAGAACCTCTTTTCTCTGAAGTTTTTAGAGTTTCTTCAGATTCTGAATGGTTGATAGATCCTATTCCACCTAGAGATTCCATAAATAACATTAGATTTATTTCTATTATGTTTTTCCGTAATTCACGTTTGCTAAATCACTCTGACATTACTGACTCTTGTTCAATGAGTTGCATCAACCCCCTACCTTCTTATATTGTCTCCCTTATTGTAATGAGTGTTGTCAGAAAGAAGTAAAACCGTTCTAATAAGGTAGGTCTATTATTCTCTAAGATAATTGTATTTTCTAATTAACAATAAATCTACATCATTTTTACTGAACCTTCAAAAAATTTGTGAAACTTCCTAGGTAAGTCTTGATAATTAACTTCCTTTGTAACAGAAGTCAAATCAGCAGAACTCTTTGAATTCCAGAAGACAACAATTTCATCTTTCTGCAGTTTATTTTTTCGAATATAATCTATCAAACCACTAAGAGTCTTACCAGTATACACATATTCCAGTTTAAGCTTATCCTTCTTTGCTATTTCAATTGCTTCCATTGCTTCCTCTGTAGGGACACCGTATTGACCGCCAAAATATCCATGATTAACAATTAGTCTTTCTCCAATCACATCAGAAACATCGGGAATAGAGGAATCTTCTGTTCTCATTAATTCTAATGCTCTGACAGCTAAGTCTAGTGTAGCTTTCTTGGAACTCCAAGTAGGATCAGTTACACCTATACCTATTACTTGTGTTTTTACTTCCGCCAATTCCAAACCTAGAACTAATCCTGCACAAGTAGCAAGAGAACCAACTGCCACAAATAATTTATCTGGTTCAGGAATTAGTTTTGCATCTATCTGTTCTTTAAGTTCAAAAGCCGCATTAACAAAACCTAATGTTCCCAAAGGAGAACTTGCACCAGTTGTAACGAAATAAGCATTCTTATCAAAGAACAATCTTGTTTTTATTGCAAGTTTTCTCCTAAAGTTGCTCTTCATCAAGTTTAATCTTGCACCAAAATAATGGTGACAAAGAAGATTTTCCCTCACATGCTGTGATAGTTTCTGTTCGACTAAAAAGAGATGAGTTTCCAAACCAAACTTTCTTGCATGTACTGTGGTTGCTAAACCATGATTTGTCCCTATTGCCCCTTGTGTAAGAATTTTTTTCTTCTCTTTCTTCAATATATCAGCGAAAACAAATTCATACTTTCGTGGTTTGTTTCCACCATAAATGTCGTCTGTTAAGTCATCTCTCTTAACCCAAACTTCTTTGTGGTTAAGATCTTTACTTATTTCTTCCATTTTGTGAATTGGAGTGGGTGAGTTAATAATAGAAACCCAAGGAATGCTTATTAATTTCGGATATTTTCTGAAAAGGGGTATTTCTTCAGACATCTAGTATCTTGTTTTCTAGACTAAATAGATACTTTAAGTTTATTGAGCAGATATACAACAAATATTTTTATTCTACTTGCTATTTACTTCTTCTTGTACTAGGAGAAATGTCGAATGAAATTGTTTGAACCGTTTATGATAAACAAAACAACACTTAGAAATCGAATAATAATGCCAGGAATGGATACTAATTTTGGTGATGAAGAAGGTAATGTTCCTGATAAATTGATTGATTATTATGAATTGAGAGCAAAAGGAGGGGTTGGATTAATTATTGTTGAAGGTGCTTTTTTTGATAAAAAAGGTGCTGGAACAGCTACTATGCTTAGTATTGAAAGCAATAAACGAATTAAAAGGTTCAAAGAATTGGTTAAAGCAATTAAGAAACACGGGGCTTATGCTTTAATACAAATATATCATGCTGGTGCTCAAGCTTCCTCGTATATGATAGGTCTTCAAGCAGTAGCACCTTCAGCTATTCCTTTTGAAATGGTCGGTGAAACACCAGAACCATTAACTCAGAAACAAATTTCTAAGATTGTTAAAGGATATGGTGAGGCTTGTTTAAGAGCAAAAAAAGCTGGTTTTGATGGTGTAGAGATTCATGCGGGACATGGTTATTTACTCAATCAATTCTTTTCTTTGAGGACAAACAAACGTGATGATGAATATGGGAGACAATCTTTTGAGAACAGAACTAGAGCTGCTGTTGAAGTCATCAGAGAAGTGAGAAAGAAATGTGGTAATGATTTCATAATTGGTTTTAGATTAAATGGTAGCGATTATATTCCTGAAGGATTGGAAATAGAAGATGTTATTCAAATTGCACAAATTCTAGAAGATGAAGGAATTGATCTGATAAACATAACAGGAGGGGTTTTTGATAGTCCCGGATTTCCTGTTGTGCCATATATGAACTATCCAAGAGGGTGTTTCAGTCATAATGCTCAGCAAATTAAACAAGCTCTGAAGAAAACACCAGTTGCTGTAGTAGGAAGAATTAATACAGCAGAAATTGCAGAAGAGATCTTACAACAGGATAAAGCTGATTTAGTATCCATAGGGAGAGCTCTAATAGCTGATCCTGAGTTTTCAAATAAGATTAAAGCTGGAAGACAAGAAACTATACGCACCTGTATAGGGTGTAATGCTTGTTTAAATCAAATCATGACAGAACAACAAGTGCAATGCGCAATTAATCCAAATTTAATTGGTTCTGATGAAGATATTGAAATTGCGAAAGAATCAAAGAAAATTTTGGTTGTAGGAGCCGGTCCTGCAGGTATGGAATTTTCTAGAATAGCAAAAATACGCAATCATGATGTACGTGTTATTGAAAGAAATGCATTCATAGGAGGTTCATTGAATTTTGCAAGAATGGCTCCAATGAAGAAAGAAGTTCAGAATCTTATTGATTATTATAATTTCACTTTTGATAATCTTAGTATTGAGGTTAAACTAAAAACACAATTCTCAGAAGAGATTCTTTCTGAATATAAACCAGATATACTTGTGCTAGCAACAGGTATTTCTCCTAAAATTCCAGACATAAAAGGGATTGAAGAAAGCAAATATCATCTTTACACTGAAATCTTAGGTGGAAAAATTCCAAAGGGACAACGAATAGTTGTACTAGGGGGAGATATGATCGGTATAGAAGTAGCAGAATTTCTTTCTTGTGCAAATAAAGAAGTCACTTTAATCAGCAAACAGAAGAGACTGGGTAGTGATCTTTACTCTCTTGTTGCAAGAGAGGTGGTTACAGCAATAGAAGAAGATGAAAAAATTGACATATTACTAGAAACTGAAGTTAAGGAAATAAAAGAAAACAAACTCACTATAGAACAAAGCGGTCAGAATTATACAATTGATTACGATGATATCGTTGTTACAATTGCACAAGCCTCAAATGAAGCGGAAAATCTTGCCAAAGGAAAAATCGATAAAATCTTCAAAATAGGTGATTGTAAAGAGATTCAACCTCGGAAAATTCTCGATTCTGTGCAAGAAGGATATGAATTAGCAAACATCATTGAAACACCAGAAGCTGATTTGTTATTTGCAGATGAACTTGAAGAAAAAGTTGGGGATTTAAAATCTTTAATGAGAATAAAGATTAGGCGACGTACATTCACTAATGACGATATACTTGACTATCTAGATTTGCTAGCTCAAGTCTGTAATGAGAATGAGAAGATACAGAAGAAGAATAAGAAAGCAAAACTAGAGTTCCAAATCTCAATTAGTGACGAAAAATATTACTACATCAAAGTTAACAATGGAAATTTCACTACAGGTGAAGGTAAACTCGAGCAACCAAGTGTGAGAATTTGGATTGATTCAGCTATTGCCAGTGGAATTTTCATGGGGACTGTAAACGCAGCTTCCGCATACATGGCTAAAGAAATAAAGTTTGAAGGTTCAATGATGCTAGGTCTTAAGTTTAGAAACTTTACAGATGCAGTGGTAAGTGAACTAGAGTAAGTGTGAATGTATTCAAAATGGTATTAAAAAAACTTAAATCATCTATCTATTGAGTTAAATCAGAAAATCAGAATATAGGGGGTCAATTATGCCTACACTTTTCAAATATGAGAAAGGGATTAAATTCTTAAAAAAGCCTGAGAATCTAACTTTAATAGCTGACCCAACAACTGTCAAAGCTGCTGAAAATTGTGATGTAACTCTTATAACACATGCACATACTGATCATTCTCTAGCGTTTCCAAACGAAGGAATAAGAGTTTATTCTACAAAAATTGCTAGTCAACTTTTCGAAAGTTTAACAGCGAGAAAAACAAGAAATACAAAATTCATTGAATTAAATAAAAAAATTAACATCAACGATGTGGAAGTTAAATTCATTCCAGCAGGTCATTTACTGGGTGCAGCACAGATTGTATTCTATTTTGATGATTTAACTATTTGTTACACGGGCGACATAAGTACCGATAAGATGCTAACTGTACCAAAAGCCGCTGTACCAGAAGACGAAGTAGACATTTTGATAACTGAGGCTACATATGGAAAGGGAGACTTATTTTTTGATTCTCGTGAAATAATAAAAACCTCAATTCTAAAATGGGTAGCGGAAAATCTTCAAAAGAACAAAGTTCCTGTGATCAACATGGGTCATTTAGGACCTGCACAAGAAATTATAGCTTATCTAAATGAGATGTTATCTGTAGACATTTACTGTGATAATAGAACTAGTGAAATAAATAAAATATATCAGAATGAAGGTCATAATCTTCAGTGGAATCGTTTTGATTTATTAAATGATAGTGAGTTGAAAGCTGAAAGAAGTGTGGTTCTACTTCCAAGAGCAGCTAAGGAAATTCCTGAATTTTTGAAATCTCATAAAATCTCCAGAGGAATAGTTACTGGACAAGCTTCACGGTTTGCATATTCCAGTTTTGAACAAGCTTTTCCTTTTTCAATGCATGCTAACTGCAATGAATTGCTTGAGCACGTTAAGGCTGTAAATCCCAAGAAGGTATATACTCTTTATGGTTTTGATTCAGACTTTGCAGCTATTGTTAGACAAAAACTCAAATTATTTGCTAGACCCATAAAAATGCCTAAAAATAGATTAACGTTAGAAGAATTTCTTTAGATTATAGGAGATATTCTTCATCATGTTCTTTTTCAACGGCTTTTTCCTTTACTCTAATTGACTCTCCAGAAAGAGTTACTGGAATTTGTAAATCCATTGCAAGAAGTTCCACAGTGACTTCCTCTTTTCCGACATGGATATCAGTAACTCTTGCTTTGGAACCTTTGAATGGTCCATTTATTACTTCTACAATATCGTTAATATCCACACCCTCAATGACTGGTCTTGGCATTAAGAAATGATCTAACTCATCAATAGGGATTTCTTCAGCTCGAGTAGCTCTAGGTCGTTTTCGAACATGTCTTACACCTTCTACAAGGATTTCAACATCATCGATGGATTCTGCTTCAACAAAAATGTATCCTTTTAACCCACCTGGCACTAAAACAGAATATATTTTAAGATGGGGTCTGTTTTCTGCTCTACGTGCCAAATATTCACTCAATGAATGTTCTTGACCTATTGTTGTTCTAAGAGCATAGATGGGCATGATGTCACTTCGTTTGTTATTTCTTATTATGTGAGGTAAACTTAAGTTGGGGGATTAATTGCATTTATAATTGCATTAAATAGCAAGCTAAGAACATATCCAATCACTCCAATAAGGATTATACCAATTGCACTCATTTTTACTGTAATGGATAGTTCTCTTCTACTAGGCTTTTTTGCATGTCGAAGTACTTTTCTGCTGTTTATGAAAAAGCCTCGTATTTTATAGATCATTTTACTCATAAATTGTGCCTCAGTTATCTTTTTTATAGTATATTTTTATTTGTTCTGTTGAGTAACAGTCAAAAAACCTATTCCTCTATAGCAGCTAGAAGCTCAGCATACTTGCCTGCATCAATTTCTTGTTGCACATCTCTGGGATCTTTATCTTCACAGGTTACACCCATGCACACCATTGTACCTAAGATCTCTTTACATGCAGCGGTTATTGATCCAGCAGTTAAATCTCCCCATTTAGCTTTAGCAGCATCTATAAGTTGTGGAAAAGTTATATTGCCAACTATCTCTGTATTAGGATTTCCAGATGCTTTTGTTAAGTTTGCAGCTTTTAGTACTAATGCTGATGCTGGTGGAATACCAATTTCCAATTCAAATTTACGGGTTTTTTTATCAACTGTAACTTTTACGGGAACTTTCATCCCCTTGTAAGCTGCGGTTTGTTTGTTTATCTCACTGACAACATCACCCATATTAACACCGAGTGGTCCTAAAGCAGGTCCCATAGCTCCACCAGGAGATGCTTGTCCTCCATCTACTAGTAAATCAACAGTCACTAGTTCTTTACTCATTAGCTTCGCCTCATCTAATAATACTAACTTAAGACAGAAGCAAGATACTTGCTACTTAAAGGTAACGATTTTTAACTAAAGAGTTTTCTTTGGAGATTAGGGTTAGTGCTTTTAAGAAACATTCAAAGAATAGGTTTTCATATCTCTTACGCCAATTTTTTTTCTTTAATCAAAATATTTATAATGAAATCTTAGAGTTTCAACTCGTAATGTTCTGGAGTAAAAAACTATGAGCGTAAATAAACCGATGGATATCTTGAATCAAGCAAGAGAAAAAAGAGTTTTAATTAGACTTCGAGGTAATCGTCGAATGAGAGGCATTCTCAAAAACTATGATATTCATCTTAATCTAACATTAGAAGAAGCAGAAGAGATAGCTTCAGAAGGAGCAATAAAACTTGGAGACGTAATTATACGTGGTGATAACGTAATTATGATTAGTCCCCCCCCCTAAATAATTTCAAAAAGGTGAAAAAAAATGACTAAGGGAACACCATCATTTGGAAGACATAACAAAAGATCAACTCACATAATTTGTAGAAGATGTGGTCATCATTCCTACCATAAAAGACATAGAACTTGTGCATCTTGTGGTTTTGGACGATCTTCAAAAATCCGAAGCTATGCATGGCACAGACACTAAGGGGTATGTTTAAGTTTACTAAAATGAATTAACCTTTCTTTTTTAACTACATCTAAAGTGGGGCCGGTAGATCAGTCTGGAAGATCGCTTCCTTGGCATGGAAGAGGCCGCGAGTTCGAATCTCGTCCGGTCCACCACTTAAAATTTCTAAATTTGTATATTTCTCTCAATGTTTGTAAAAAGAGACCTACGAAAAATGTTTAACTTTGTAAGCCTTCTAAACAAGGTTCATTGCGTGCTTAAATAAATTTATATATTGAGATTGTAGCTTAAATTTTATGGAAAAATCTTATGACGAGGACCTTGCTATACTAATGTCAGAAGCACGAGATTTATTTAAAAGTGCTAATTATGCTGACTCTGCAAGGAAGTATTTAGAGGCTGCTAGAAATCAGGAATCAACTAGGGGGTTGGCACAAGCCGAGGACTTGTACCATGAAGCGATTAAGAATTTTATCCGAGCATCAGAAGAAAATAAAGAGAAGAAACAATTTCGTATGAGTTCTCAAAATATCTATTATGTTTCCTATATCTTTAAAAAAATTGGGTCAGTAGATGATTGGAGAGCTGCAACAAATGCTGTGATTGAAGATTTGGTTAATGCAGCACAAGAATATCTATTATGGAATGAATATGATAGAGGAATAGTATTAATTTCTACTGCATGTTTTTTCTTCTTTTCCATAGAAGAATTTCAGTCTGCTGAACAACTTTACAAGCAATACATTGAGCAAATTCAGGATGATCCTGGTTTTACTAGAGCTCAACAAGTTCTGTATGCAGCTGGTCATGCCATTAAAGCTGTGAAAGATTCAGATACAACAGCTTTACTTAATGCTCAACAGCTAGTTGGTGCCCACTTAAAACCAGGACTATCACAAATTATGGGTGAATTATTCTTTCCAGCTATTGACGATGCTATGGATATTGTTGTGAAAAATTTCAGGTCAAAGGTTAAATTACCAAAAATCGTTCCTGAAGTAAATATTTCAAGAGATTTAGTACTGGGAGAACCTACAGATATAGCCATAATTATTGAAAATGAAGGTGATGGTGAAGCATTTAATCTTGTTTTCAAACTCGATTTCCCAGATGGAATCGATATCATTGATGGTGGAACAGAGATTACAATTGCTAATTTACCTGCAAGTCATTCAACTGAACATAAGCTCTCTATACGTTGTTCACAACCCAATGAAAAGGGTGTTTATGATTTAAGCGCTACTATGACATTCTATGATCAACTGCAAACAAAACAAACAATGATGATAGGACCATATGATTTGATTTTTAGAGAAAAAAGCTTAACGAAAGGATATGAAATAGAACTAGCTGATCTATCTTCCAAGGGTTTAGAACTCAAGAATCTCATGAGAACGATAGAAATAATTCCTGGAATGGCAACAGATTTAGTCATGAAATTTGTTGAAGATTTGATTAAAGAATCAGAAGGGATTCTCAATAATGAAGAATTCGAAACTGCTCAAGCCAACATTAATTCCATTAACAGAGTTTTTGAAATAATCCACACAGTTTCAGGTAAAGAATTCTTAGATTTGGTTAACTCTGAACGAGAAAACTTCATTGAGGAAAGACTTCTTTCAGTTAGCGACAACCTCAAAGAAGAATTTGAGGTACAGAAAGATCAGTTGAAAGAGGATCAGCTCTTAGAAATTGAGAATTTGAAACAAGGTTTTGAAGAAGAAAAGGCACAATTGGAAGGGAAATTCAATATTCAGAAAGAAAACGAACAAAGAGAACTCCTGGAACAATTAAAAGAGCAGCAGGAAAAGGAAATTGCTGATGTTACAGAAGAATTAAGGATTGAAAAAGAAAAAGCCCTTTCAGAACAAATGGAAAAGCTTAATGAAGAGAAAAAACAATCTTTACAAGAACAAGAAACTTTGTTAAGAGACGAATTTCAGAAATTGTTATCAGAACAACAAGGTAAGAAGCGAAGGTAAGTAGTTTTTGCCAATTTCTACTCTTTTTTTAATTTCACTATATTTTGAGTAGTATCTATTACTATTTTATCTCCTGATTTAATTAAGATAGTAACATCATGGTCAGCTTTATCAACAAAGGGTATATTCGCTAGTATTGCTCCAGCTATAACAATTGTTTCTGCCTTATTTGCTATAAGTGCAAGTGGTGCCACATTATTAACACTTAGACCATAAATAACATAAGAACCCACGGTTGATCCTTTACTCTCCGGAAACACAAAAATTTTGTCAGTAAGACTTTCTCCAAATAGTGGATTCTCGGAATCAGTTATTATTCCTGTTTCAGCATCAACCCCACCAAAAAACGAAATTGGAATAGGTGAAACTAAAGCAATTCCCTCTACAGTACCTTCAACAATAGTACGTATTTTTATTGTTTTCATTCAGAAACCCTCTCTATAATTTCAGACAAAGAAAGTAAGCTAATTTTGTTTGTACCATCTCTAGTGAGATAAAATGCTGCTTTGGCAGAATTGGTCAAGATGTTCTTGTAATTTTCCCTAACTACGGGAGATACGACCATACAAGTATCCGTAAATATTTTCACTCCCTTTTCCTCCAAATTAGTTAAAAGTTTTTTTGCTTTATCATTTTGCATCAATTTTCGAGAGGAGAAAACCCAGAATTTAATCCCTTTCTTGACAGACTTATCTCTAAGAGATGAATCTATAAGTTTTACATCCTCGAGGCTTGTATGAGGACACCCAATTACCACTAAATTTACTCTTTCCTTTGTCTGGTTGAAATGGTCGTATATCTGTTTTTTATCGCTTTCATCGAAGGTAACTGTTTCACTTACGTAACTCAAATCAACTTTTTCAGCTTCTGGTGTATACTTTGCAATGTGAAAGTGAGCCACGCTTCCTGATGCAGCCATTGCCGCGCCCAACATTTTTACTTGATCAATATAGGCATTTTTTATACTTCTAAAATATGGGATAATTCCATGAAATTTTTCCCCATACCAGTAGCCCAAAGCGGAGAAATCTGAAAAATGATTAATTGTTGCTTCTACATCTACAACTATTCTAGGAACTCTGTTTTCCTTTTTGTGTAACCCATAATCAGCAGTAAAACCAGTTATAGCTGATGCTAATGAGGAAGGACCTCCTTCTCTGTTTGTCCTTGCACCATAATAAGCGTTAGCTATTGATACTGCTGATGATTCACTCCATGCTAAATGGTCACCAAATTTTGGCTTATGCCCAATCAAGTATGGTGTACAGGTAAGTGTTGTTTGTATACCCATCTCCTGATATTGCTGTATAATTCTACGTTGTTTTTCAGCAAAATCATTTTTTATACCCATTTCTTTCCATTTCTTCATATCCATCCCAGCAGGATTTAACCAGCTAGGAACACTAACTTTGACATTATCTTTAGATAACATATTGAAAAAAGAGAAAATGGGTTCACCAACAGTTAAGTATGAAACCCCTGCAATTTGTGCATTCTTTATGGGAATAAGTCTTATTGCACCATTTACTTCACCGATTTTTACAATTAATTGGGTGAGTTTAGCAATTGCATACCCATATTCCCCATCTAGCATCTTTTGTTGTTCTTTGGTAAGAAACATATTTACCGCTCCATACTCTTTTTGTTTTGTTCTATGCTGTATCGACATCTTTTGTTGAGTGCACAATTAACACACTGAGGATTGCTCTTTATACAATGACTCTTTGCATGTTTCACTATTAATGCATGATATTCTTGATATAACTGTAACTTACTTGGAAGGTTATTCATAAATATTCTTTGGAGTTCCAAGTAATTCTTGCCATTATATAAGCCAAGTCTATTCATAATTCGAAATGTATAAGAATCAATTACAAAGTATTTCTCTTCGAATAAGTAAAGCATAATGGAGTCCGCTGTTTCATCACCCAATCCTTTTATTGATAACAAAGTTTTACGATCAGGCTGTGGGTTGGTTGATAGTAGCTCTATTAAATTTTTCAACCTTCTAGCCTTTACGCGGTAAAAACCACTTGATTTGATTAGTTTTTCTAATTCCTCAATAGAAATCTTCTGTAAACAGTCTATATTTAAACAATGTGCATTTTTCAACTGAAGAAGAGCTTTTTCCACATTTTTCCAATTAGTTTGTTGAGTTAATACTGCTCCAATGGCGATTTCTAACCCTTCGCCTGGCCACCAGTTTTGAGAACCATATTCTTCATAGAGGTTGTTGTATAAGTCCAGTAGCTCTTCTCTCATCAATACCCCTTGAATTTTAATCTAAAAAAATTTACTGTTCAAACTTGTAGTTTAATTGAACTAAGTTTCATTCTATCTTAAACTTTAAATGATTTATAAAGAAGTAAAAAGCGATTAAATGACAACAGAAGAACATAATTTTGAAATGATGGAAGTTAAATGTCCTGTGTGCACCAGTACCAATACTAAAGTTACACAAAAGATTATGGATATCCCTCATTTTCCTCAACTTTGGCTGTTCAATATGGTTTGTTCTGACTGTCATTTTAAGCATAATGATTTTATTAATCTCTCATTCAAAGATCCAATTAGGTACATTTACCATGCTGAAAATAAGGATGATTATACAACAAAAATTATTAGAGCTGCTAATGGAACGATAATCTTTCCACAAATAGGTGCCATGATAGAACCAGGTCCCAATGCTGAAGGTTTTGTCAACAATATTGAAGGAATACTTCGTGACATTAGAGGAAAAACGCTTTTCCTCTTAGGTGATGCAGGTTCAGATGAAGAAAAAGAAAAGATTAGAGAGTATGTAGAACTCTTAGATTCTTATATTGAAGATAACCTTCCAATCGATATTGTTGTTGAAGATCCTTTTGGAAATTCATCCATCATTCCTGCAGATCCAAATAAACTAGAGACAATTGAACTATCACAAGATGAAGCAGAAAAACTAAAGACTGGATTTATTGTCTTTGAAAGTGCAAAAGATGAAGTTGATTGAAAAGCTAATCATATTCATATCAATGTTTTGAAGTTTTAAAGAGAACCTAACATGCTTGTTAACTACCCAAAGGAATAACTAAGAAATAGAAATGAACATCTTTTTTCGTTATTTTCTAAAATGCGAGAAAACACTTTAATAGTAGCTGAAAGTGGAAGGGAACAATTGAAGAGTTACAGAAATAATACGGAGGTAATACAAAAAAAATGATAAAACACTCACTATTCGAGTGTTATTTTCACATCCAAAGCAGACACACCTTTTCCTTCCTCATAAACAAAAAATGGATTGATATCAAGTTCCTTTATTTCAGGAAAGTCATTGACTAATAATGATACTCTAAGCAAAGTTTTATTCACCGCCGCTATATCGGATGGTGGTTCTCCTCGTACTCCTTTGAGAAGAGTATATATTTTTGTACGCTGTAACATCTTTTCGGATTCTAATTTTGTCAATGGAGCCAATCCGAAAGCTACATCCTTAAAGAAGTTAGTATAAACACCTCCCAAACCCACCATAACAAGAGAACCAAATTGAGGATCCTTCATTGACCCCACAATAAGCTCTTTTCCTATCTTTTCCATCTTTTGAACATCAACTGCCAGAAGCTTGGTTTCAGGATAATGCTCTTTTGCTTTAGCGGTTATTTCTTCATATGTTTTGGTAGCTTCTTCTTTGCTTTTGATATTTAACCTTACTCCACCAATATCTGTTTTATGGATAATATCAGGACTTGTTATTTTCATTACAACAGGGAAGCCTATTTCCTCTGCTAAAGATGCAGCTTCTTCTTTTGATCTAGCTAGTTTAGTATTAGGAACATAAATCCCATATGCTTTTGCAACGTTAATTGCTTCTGTACCCAATAAGTTCTTTCGCCCTTCTGATTTAACTTTATCAAAGATACTTCTAACTTGTTCTTTGTCTCTATCTAGATTTGGAATTTTATCATCAATAGGTCTTTTTCTAATTTTATCATATTCAGCAAGAGCGCCCATTGCTCGCACACCTCTTTCTGGATGAGGAAAACAAGGTATTTTATTCTTTTTCAACTGATGAATGCTTGGTCCTAAAATTTCCCCACCTATGAAAACAGTGATAATAGGCTTGTGTGGATATTTATTACGTATTTCTATTATTTTATCTGCAGTTTCTTGACCCTCAGTCATTGCCTGAGGAGTAAGAATTAGAATTACACCATCTACATCGTCACTTAACAAGGACAGCTCTAGAACCTTTCCATAGTCTTCTGCTTGGGCGGTTCCAAGTGCATCAATAGGATTGTTGAAGTTTGCAGCTGGTGGTAAAAAGGATTTTAATTTATCTTTAAACTCAGTAGAAAGTGTTGCAAGTTCAAGACCAGATTTTTCTGCTGCATCTGTAGCTAATATTCCAGGTCCTCCTGCGTTTGTAATTATAACTATTTTATTTCCTTCAGGAATAGGCATAAAGCTAAAAGCAAAAGCCATATCAAATAATTCTTGAGCATCATCTGCTCTTATTACTCCAGCTTTCTCAAATGCCACATCATAGGTTGTATCTACTCCCACCATACTGCCTGTGTGTGAAGAAGCAGCTCTTGCACCTGCTATTGAACGCCCAGATTTTATAATAATAACCGGTTTTTTTCGAGTGACTGACTTGCAAACTTTGATAAAATCAAGCCCCCTACTTATGCTTTCAAGATATGCTAAAATTGCTAGAGTGTGCTCATCATCTGCTAACGCTTCAATAAAATCTGTTTCATCTAAATCTGCTTTGTTCCCTAGAGAAACAAAACTTGAATATCCAATTCCCTCAGCGCAGCTCCAATCCAATATTCCTGTCAACAAAGCTCCACTTTGACTCAGAAATGCCACATCACCCTTAATAGGTGAGCGTTCTGCAAAACTAGCATTCATAGGAGCAGATGTATCCATAACACCTAAAATATTTGGACCTACAATTCTTAAGCCATATTTTCGTGCAATCTCTACAATTTCTTTCTCTAACTCAGCACCTTCAGAACCAGTTTCTTTAAAACCAGCAGTGATTACAGCGGCATATTTAACGCCCTTTTTCCCCAAGTCGTCCATTAATGATGGGATAAATCTTGCAGGAATACAGATAACAGCTAAATCAACTTCATCTTCAATATCATTTATACTTGCATAAACTTTTACTCCCTCAATCTCCCCATATTGATCCGCTTTTGGATTTATCGCATAAAGTCTTCCTTTGAAACCGCTTAATACCATGTTTCTTAAAGCAGCATATCCAACCTTCTTCTTATCTGGGCTAGCACCAATAATAGCAACACTTTCGGGATGCAATAACTTATCTAATTTAGCTAACGGCAGTATTTTCACCTATTTTGAGCGAATTAAAGAAATAATTTAAACATGTCGTTAGGAAGTCGCCCTTTTATTCTTCAACTCTTACTCCCATGAAACTTTTTGTTTTTCAGTTCCTTTTTCTTTTGAAAGTGAATTTTCTTCAATCATATGCTGACTAGCAAGGATTTGAGATATTACAGCAAACAAATCTAAACCTTCCTCATAAATTCCCAACTTCTTGTCAACTAATTCTCTTGGTAAATTCTTTATTTCCCCGTGTGGAAAAGCTCCAAATATTAGTAAGGGATTTATGGATTCAAAAATTATTTTTGAATATTCAAGAGAAGTAAGTTGTTCTCCTTTAACACTGAACTCAATTATCATGTCATGTTTCTGCCGTAACTCTTCCAGAAGATTCGGAAGTGAACTCTTAGTAAGATTCATTAATACTTCATCTCCTGTTGGAGGTGATCTTCCATTCTTAAACAGCTGCAAAAATAGACCGTTAAACCGCTCAATACTTTTTGGTAATCTTATTTCAGGATTGAGATATATTACTCTGTCATCATATGTGTGAATAATCACTTGAAGTCTTTCCTCTCTAGCACAAATAGAACCAAAACAAGACAAGAGGCTAAAATGAACCATATCAGGCCTCCCTCGTCTCTCAAAATCTGGTAGTCCCTCGATGAGTTGCTTATGATAGTTTACATCTAGCATTACTTCAGATGGTGATTTCTTTAGTTTAGAAAAGAAGTTTCTCACATTCATATCCTTCATCAGTTCCTCTGGAAAGGATTCGATAGATGCTTCCGCAAGTAAGATTGTCAGAAATTTTGCCATAGTTAAACAATTATTATCTATAACGAACTCACTTTTCAACTTTACTGATACACACAAAAAAACTGACAAACCAAAATTGCTAAAAACACATGTAAAAACAGAAAACAATGAGAAAATGCTATCTTGTCGAATACAATCTCCTAGAATATCGTTATTCTCTCGATTTGCAACAGAAGATTAGAAGTAGAAAGGAAGTCGATGGTGAGTTTTCCAATTTTCTATTAGTTTTACAACACAATCCAATTTTTACAATTGGAAAAAAGGGATCAAGAGAGGACATTTTAGCAACTAATGAAATTCTTGAAGAAGAAGAAATTGACATTATAGAAGTAAGGAGGGGAGGAGAAGTAACATATCACGGACCAGGACAACTTGTAGGTTACTTTCATCTTAACTTGATAAAGTTGAATATGAGTGTAGATCAATTTGTTTGGAGTATGGAAGAAACTTTGATTGAATTATTAAAAGAATATAAGATTGAAGGGTGGAGAAAAAAGGGATTCCCTGGAGTCTGGGTAGATTATAAAGGAAGAAAATGGAAGTTGGCGGCTATAGGAGCGAGAGCTTCAAAAAGAATTACATCTCATGGTTTGGCATTGAACGTTAATACAAATATGGATCATTTTCGCTTAATTATTCCTTGTGGGATTACTGAATATGAACCAATTTCAATGAAACAAGTTCTTGGAAAGTCATTGGACATAAAGGAGATATATGAGAAATTCGAAAGATCATTTGAAAATATATTCAATCTTAAACTAGAAAAAATCACAGAAAATCAATTAGAAGAGATGATTAAAAGAGATGACTAGACTTCGAAAACCTGAATGGTTACGAATAGGGAGCATGGATAGAGAAAAAATCCGTGAAGTTCAACAAATACTGAGAAAACTAGAACTTCATACTGTGTGTGAAGAATCAATGTGTCCAAACATCGGTAAATGTTTTGAAAAAAAGACAGCCACCTTTCTTGTTATGGGAGACATATGCACAAGAGATTGTAAATTCTGTGATATTGATTTTGGAAGACCTAAACCTTTAGATGAACATGAGCCAGACCATTTGCTTGAAGCAACAAGAAGATTAGGACTAAAGCATGTTGTTATTACTTCTGTGACAAGAGACGATTTACCTGATAGCGGAGCAGCTCATTTTGCTAGAATTACAGAGAAGTTAAGGAATTATGATGAGAATCTCATAATAGAACTACTTATTCCAGATTTGAAAGGCAAAGAACAAGACATTAAAATTGTGGTCGATTCAAAGCCAGACATTATTAATCATAATGTGGAAGTAGTTCCTAGACTCTTCAAAAAAGTTACTCCTCAAGCAGATTACAAAAAATCTCTTAAATTGCTTAAATTGGTAAAGGAGATGAATCCAGAAATACTCACAAAGTCTGGTTTGATGGTAGGTTTGGGTGAAATAAAGGAAGAAGTAGTGAAATTATTAAGGGACCTTCGAGAAGTTGATTGTGATATTTTAACAGTAGGTCAATATCTTAAACCACCAAGTTCAGACTTAGAAATAGAAGAATTTGTTCATCCTGATCTTTTTGAAGAATATGAGAAAATAGCCTATGACCTAGGTTTTCAATTCGTAGCTTCAGCTCCTTTTGTAAGAAGCTCATTCAACGCAGAAGAAGCAGATTTCTTACTAGAAAACTAGTATTTACGTCTCTGCAAAAGTGTTGGGGTTTAATACTTGGGAATCTAATGAGTATTGTGATAATCATAGGAGAGAAGAATGAAGAGATAGTTCTACTTTGTTTAAATTGTGGAGCAACTGCGAAGTTTGCATGTGATGAGTGTGGAAAACCTCTGTGTGGACGATGCAGAAGTCGCGAAAAACAAGACTTAGTTTCAAAAATTGTTTTGCCAGCTGGACTATGTAATAGTTGTACTAAAAACCGCATAAATAGATTCTCTGCTGGAGAAATTAACACCTTGTCTGAATCAGTTACAAAATATGCGAAACCAATCATTTCCGGACAAAGAAGCGAAAAAGACAATCAATGAAAATTTTTGTAAAAGTGTAACATTCATAAACTTAATCTTGTTTTGTTAAATTGAACTAGAGGGGAGCTTTTGTTTAGTTTAGCAAGTTTTCTGATTACATTGAGAGAGGCTATAGAAGCCGCATTAATAGTGGGTATTTTACTTGTTTATGTTACAAAAATAGGTGAAAAAAAATTAAAGAAACAAGTGTGGATAGGTACAATTGCAGGTATTGTCCTTTCAATTCTTGCGGCGATTATCTTTCAATTTGCTTTAGGTGGGTTTGAAAGTTATGAAGAAATCTTTGAAGGTTTTGCAATGATAATAGCTTCATTGTTACTAACATGGATGATAATATGGATGCTAAAAACCGGAAAAGATGTTCAGAAGAAACTTGAAGAAAAGGTAGATATTTCAATAAAACAACAACAAAAATATGGTTTACTGACACTTGCACTAATCTCTGTTCTAAGAGAAGGAGTAGAAACGGTTCTTTTTCTTTCTGGTATTGGAGCTACTGAAGATAATCCTTGGATTGTTCTCTGGTCAGGATTATTAGGAATCGTTGTCGCTTTAGTAATCGCTGTTCTGATTTTCTATTCTGGTAAAAAGATTAACTTACGGTTGTTCTTTTTAATTACAAGCATTGTCTTAATTATTGTTGCAGCAGGTATGTTTGCTCATGGAATTCACGAATTTCAAGAAATTGGTTGGTTTGGATCTGAAACGCATTGGTTACAAAAACATGTTTGGGATATTAGTGGAATTCTCAACGATAAGACAAATGAACTAGGAAAATTTCTTAGAGCTCTATTTGGTTATCAAGATAAACCAACATGGTTAGAAATAATTGCTTATATTGGTTATTATCTAATTCTTGGTTTAATCGCACTTTCTTCGTTTTTGCTTATAAAAAAGAAATCAAAAAATAATTTCTAATGTAGCAAAACTTTTAGAAGAGAAGACAAAACTTAAAAAAACGAGAATGACAGATAATAAGTAGAAAAGGGGCACTAGCTCAGCTCGGTTAGAGCGTCTAATAGCTACGCGCCAATTGACAAATTGACATCCTCAGTTTGTATGTCTTTTATCTTCTCCTCTATACTCTCTAATGCTATCTGAAACTTTTTTTACGAAATTTGATTCTGGGAAAATATCATCAATTAGATCAGTTAAGTCGTCTAATGCTGCCCCAGCTACAAATGCTTTCATACATTCATCTTCAAAGAAAGGTACAGCAAATAACAGCAAATAATGATGAACTGTAAAATCACCTATCTGGATGTGACCATGTTTCTTATAATGTGCGTCAGAGATTATTCTTGCCAACTGTTGTCCATAAACAAAGCACTCTTCAGAAGTAATGGTTTTTCCTTGCATAATGTGTCATAACTAGTACACAGTTATGGGTTTATAAATCCATGAATCTTATTCGACAACTGTGAATCTTATTAAACACTTATGGTTTATAGTGGGGAAGAAAAGATTTAAAAGAAAAAAAACAAGAACGAACAAGAGAAAAAATGGGGCACTAGCTCAGCTTGGTTAGAAGTCAAATGGCTGCGAGCCATTTAACTAGTAGGCGTCTGGCTCATATTTTTTGTGAGCCAAAACTGAGAAACCAGATGGTCGGTGGTTCGAATCCGCCGTGCCCCACCAAATTTTTCTAACACACACTTTTTCCTCCAATCTTCAATATTTTTCCACTCATAGCTCGTTTTTGAATCTACCTCTTTCTCATCTTTTGTGAGAACAAGTGGCATTATTTCTGACTTGCATTTCCTTGTTCAAATAAGTTCTTACGAAGATTTAACAGTAGTGAACTGAGAAGTGAAAAGTTATCAAATCAGCTAGTTTTTCTCGAGTTTAAATAGCATTTTGCGGATTATAGAGTGAGACAAATTGGTCACACAATCAGCAAGCACAATACAAACATCAGCTTCTCTTCCTTCACGCAAAGTGATGAAAAGCTATCAAGTAGTGCTGAAGTGTGCGAATCACCCTCAACGAGAAGAAATTAATCGAAGAATAAGACTGTTAGAGGAGCGACAACATCAGCTGCTTACCCCTCAAGTGATTAAGCAAGCGGTGGAATTGTTCAGAACCAATCCGAAAGAAGGATTCTTCACCCGCAAACTATGCAAAGCTGCAGGAAAAAGCCCCAATATTGCAGAAAGTGCCTTCCATTGGTTATATATAGCCATCAAAGGTAAAATTGACAAGGAACAGAAAGCGCAAGGATTATTCAACTTTCTACGTAAGAATCCTCAACAGTGATAGAATGGTTTATCTTTGGTCGATCACCTTATACTGAGCGAAGTTTTGAGAACTTTTGGCGACTGAAAAGAAGATATATTATTAACCTCCTCACCAGTACTAGAGCTCAAACAGATTCATACTGGAGGAAAAAGTATAGAACACTATATACTTCCGAATTCTTACAACTGAACACTCATCTTCCACAATGTCCGCAAACAGAAGTTCTACAAGCTCTGGATGATGCTTTGTTCTACCAACAATACGAATTTTCGCTCCTATCACAACTGACCAAGAATCAGAAAGAGTTTTTGAAGAAACTGCAACTGTTGAAGAAGGAACAAAATATCGTTGTCCCTTTTCTCACCTCATGGATCAATAGTCCCCAACCTTCTCGATGGAAAAGTCTCAAAAAACTCGCAGAACAACTAGCAGGAATTATAAGTAAGCCTTCTCAGAAACTCTTTTCAGCTGTTAGACTGATAATCGTTTTCGCACTCTTTGACCATTACATGCAGAGTGTCCCTCAGTTAGTCAAGGCTCTCCCTATAGCTAATGTTGTTCCTCTCCCATTTAAACGTAAAAAGAAAGGAAGATTACCAATCAAATTATTAATGAAAAAAGAAAATGTTATCACCCGTAAAGGGAATGCACAAGAATTAACCGACCAAGTAAAGAAGCAAGGATGGACCAGCTTTGGTTTTCCTCAACAAGGAAAAAAGAGAATATCAGCTCAGGTTCACTTCCCATCAAAAGTACTAGAGTATCTAAACAATGGTGCCAACATCAAAATTTTTCAAGTAAGTGGTGGACACGCACCTAGTTATAAACCTCGCGTAGATGTAGTTCTAGAAGGGACTTATGATTGTTTCTACTCTTCTATGCTTCTTCACCGCTATCTTTCATACATTCCTGGAAAGAAAACCTCCACCATTGGGGTAGATATCAACCGTTTAGGAAAATACATGGTTGTGTTTAATACTGTTGTCCCTCTCCCTCCTGATTTATTGGATTTAGCTGCACACTATAACCATCTCAGCACAAAAGTAATTGGTGAGCTTAACCGAGGGTTTCTCCGAAAACGAAAGGAGTATGATGTTCATGGAAGTTGTAAGCTCAAAGGTGAACTCAACCGTATCTATACTCGTCGTAGTAGAATCCTTCGAGAGATCACCCGTCTCCTTCCACACTTTCTTGCTGCAGTATTGGTAAAAAAGAAGTGTAAAATACTCAAGATTGAACATTTAACAGCTGATCCCACAGGTACTAAAGGTGCTTTAGCTAAAGCTATTTACACTATGCCTGATAGTTTGTTCATTTATAAAAAAGCTGTGTGGTTAGCTTCTATCGAACTAGGGTATGACGTGCGGTTACAAATGGTTAATCCTTGTCATACTAGCACCATTCATCATAAGTGTGGTGGCTCTCTTACCCGTCAACAAGGTAAGTATGATTTTGCTCCCTGCAAGAAGTGTGGTCAACAAGTCAACACTCATGCCAATGCTGCTCAAAATATCGCTTCCCTCACATGTATTGTTCTTCCTCCTGATCCCTTCCCCTCATCGCACGTGTAGGGGACCCATTTAAACGACGGTTAGAAAGCCTCTGGCAAGTTCAACCAAGTTTCATAACGTGCGTGCCCCACCACTTTTGTTCAATGCTAAAGGTTAAAACTATTTTTTGTAAAATTATCCTTTAGATGGTTTTATGAGTAAGGTATTGGTTTCTTATCAAACACTATATGGAGCAACAAAAGAAGCTGCTTCTTTAATTGCGAATACTCTTGAGAAGGATTACGGATTTCAAGTTGATGTTTATCAGTTAGAAGAGAGTAAAATTGTTCCTGATTCTTCTGATTACGAAAACATAATTATTGGAAGTTGCATTTTCCATGGAAAGTGGGGAAAAAGTGCTGAAGAATTTCTGAGAAATGATTTCACTAATAAGAATGTAGCTGTATTCATTTGTGCAGGTTTAGCTGGAGAAGAAGAGCTACACAATCAAGCATATCGAGTTTTCCTTGAAGAGGTATTAGAGAAATATCCGCAAGTAAAACCAGTTTCAATGGAAGCCTTTGGTGGAAGAGTGCCAAGAGCAAAAATTCCTCATATTTGGTATATGCAAACAACGAAAAAGATGCCAAGTTTTGGTTATGACACTAGAAATTTGGAAAAAGTCAAGGAATGGGCTCATGAACTAGGAAACTTATTTTGCAAAACCTAGTTAAAAAATTGTTCTAACCGCAAGTCTTTATAAACGGGTTTTATATTGACGTTATTATCTTTAAGATATATAAAATACCTAATAGGTGAATTACATTGGATTCAGCATTTCAACAAGTTGTTGAGGATATACGAACCTTACGAATTCAAGGAGCTACAAATATCGCAATTGAGGGAGTTAAAGCCTTTGCTTCATTAGCTACTCGTCTTGAAGTTTCCTCATTAGATAATCTCTTTGAGGAACTGGAAAAAGCTAGATACATTTTAGCAACAGCTAGAGCTACTGAACCTGCTCTTCGAAACGGTTTGAGATATATTGTTTATAATCTGCATGAAAAAGCAAATTCTGTTCAAGAAGCAAAAGAAATCGCTAATTCGTTTACTCAAGAGTATGTTAACCTACTCAAAGAATCGAAAAGAAAGGTTATTTCCTATGGTGCTCACAGAATTAAACCAGGAAGCACTATCATGACCCATTGTCATTCTTCTTTATCTACTGGTGTCATTCTAGAAGCACATAATCAAGGCAAAGACATACAAGTTTTCTGTACTGAAACTCGCCCACTATATCAAGGACGAATTACCGCCAAAGAATTAGTTGAAGCAGGGATTACAACTACTCAAGTTGTTGATAGTGCAATGAGATGGGTTTTGAATAGGCATGATGTTGACATCATAATTACAGGAGCAGATGCAATTACAAGTCAAGGTACAGTCATTAATAAAATTGGTACACGTCTATTGGCTCTTGCTGCTAAAGAGATGGATATTCCATTCTATTCAGCAATTAACCTCCTAAAATATGATCCTGAAACAAGTATTGGTAAACTATCAGAAATAGAAATGAGAGCAGGAACAGAGATTTGGGAAAATCCTCCAGAAGGATTGAATTTTCTAAACCCTGCGTTTGAAACTGTTTCCTCTGATTTGATTGATGGTATAATAACAGAATCAGGTGTTTTTTCACCTTCAATAGTTTATATGATAATTAAGGAGAAGTATCCTTTTATGATAATTAGTGAGGATACTTAGAACATTTATGATTAATTT
>JAUWJS010000172.1 GCA_030607575.1 Candidatus Heimdallarchaeota archaeon
CAAGAAAATTACCTAAAGAGGATAGAGATAAGTTATTTGAGTTAGGTAAAAATTTGCGTCCTCAAGATCACGGTTTAATTATGAGGACTAGTGCTACTAAAGCACCTCGAGAAGCAATTCAAGCTGACATTGATCAACTCGTTCAAAGAGCCGAAGAACTTGATTTACTAATCTCTGGTTCATCATATGGGCCTGGAATATTACAAGCTGGACAAACTGTTGCTCATGTTCTACTAGTTAAAGATGCCAAGGGAAGACTTACAGAAATCCGAAACAAGGTAGTTCCTACAATACCTATGTATCACTGGTTCATGGCTTACTCACAAGAACTAAAGCTTACAACAACTTTTGCTGAAAAAATTGCAGAAGATCTGGATGGAAAAAAGATATCGACTATTCTTAAAAATATTATTCTAGATACAGACTTCAGTGATAATTCAATTATGTATTTGCAAGAGTATAAACTGACTTCTCCTCCACAAGAAAGGATTTTAGGCCAGTTAAGTTGGTCAGATGATGTTTTAATCATCAAAAGAAGCTTTCGATCTTCTCGAGGTGTCCATTATAGTCTTGACATTGATATTAGTCAAGGTGACACCTCCTCCATAATTGCTAAAGAAAACAGTTGGTCGCTACATATGAAAATTTTTCGAGATGACAAACTTTTAGGTGAAATAGTAAAAATAGTAACACCCATAGAGCTTTGCAGTGGTGGAAAACTCAGATATATTGACTTAGGACTACTTTTAGTTAAAAAGGAAGAAGAGATAAAAACTATCGATGAAGGTCTCATTGATCATTTAATAGATAAAGGAATTATTTCTACTCAGCTCAAAGAAAAAATATATTTGATTTTTGAAGAATGTCAAAAACAATTAACTGCTGGAGAAGAACATATACTTGTAATGTCTGAATAATACTAAGGGGAATTCTATGATGGAGCACTTAACAGCCATTAAATGGAATCCTTTAACCTTTCCTTTTGCCTTTCTTTTTCTGAGAAAACCAGATCATAATTCTAATGAAGTAATAAAGAAATCTCTTTCTCCAGGTGATTCTTTTAACGTAACAATATCTGAAGAAAAAATATGTATAGGACATTCAATAAATAAGGAAGAATATTACTTTTGTAACAATTCAGTTACTGAACAATACAATAGATGTTACACCTGTGAACAACAAGATTTCCAACGCTGTTTTCTCTTTTGTGATGCATCAAAGCCTTTTGGGAATTGTGCTAATTCAGCAGCTTATGAATATTGTAAAACTCACAAAAGCTCAGTTTATCTTGCCCTTATTGCAAATGACGTGAAAGTTGGGGTTTCATTTAACCCTTTAAAGAGGTGGATGAATCAAGGAGCTGATGTGGCAGTAGAAATACTTAGAGTAAAAAATGGATTTGAAGCCCGTACAATTGAAAAGAAAATTTCCTCAGATTTAGGGATATCACAAGCAATACGAAAGGCAACAAAAGCGAAAAAACTGAATTATAATCTCACTCGTTCTTTAACAGATTTTAGAAAATTAGCAAAGGATGTTCTGTCATATCTAGAAAAACAATCTCTTGTATCAGGGCCATCAGACTTGTTACATAAGGAAACAAGCTTATCTTCATATTATGGGAATATTCCTTCATTAGATGTAAATCCAATATTAAATAAAGTTGAAAAAACACTACAAATTACTGGGACAATTGTTGGAGTAAAAGGGAAGCTCTTAGTTACTAAAGTAAATAATAGCTATTATGTTACTAACCTTTCTAAGATTAATGGTCATTTGATGACTTTTTCTGAAAAACCCTTAAAATTAAAAGGTCAAAAATCTCTCTCAGAATTTTTCTAAATGTAATTTTTTTACTTATTACAAGAGTAGAACAATTTAAATTTATCATTAAGACTTACTATTTGGTACTATGAGCGACTTCAAAGAACGTAATGTCCAATGTATACTTGAAATCTTAAAGAAGAAGAATCCCGCTACTACAAAAGAAATCATGGCTATGAGGGATCTTTTTCCAGATCTCTGTGCTGGATGTTCATCAGGTGGAGATGTAATTTTGGCAGTTAAGCAATTAGTTGAAGAAGGAATTGTTCAAAGAAAATGGATGGCAGAAGAAGGATTTGAGTGGAAACTCCTCTCAGATCCAGCAAAATAAGGTGTGATAAAAATGGTTGTTTGGTCTCGTATTAGAAAAGATTTTCCCGTTTTAAATGAACTTTACGAAGGGAAAAGCCTAATTTATTTTGATTCAGCATGTATGGCACTCAAACCAGTTCAAGTTTGGGAAGCTATGGAATATTACTACAAATATCTAGGGGCTTGTGGTGGCGCGGGGAGGTCAACTCATAGCCTTGGCATTGAAACAAGTTTACTTACTGAAGAAGCAAGGCAGAAGCTTGCCTCATTTATCAATGCAAAGAGCTCAAATGAAATTGTTTGGACGCGAAATGCAACAGAAGGTTTGAACATTGTTGCTGCCACGCTTCCAATAAAGAAAGATGAAAATGTTGTCACAACATCTTTAGAACACCATAGTGGAATGCTCCCCTTCTTCAAGAAATGTCAAGAAACCGGAAGTGAATTGCGAATTGTAAATGCGAAACCTGACGGTACTTTTGATCTAACTGACTTTGAAGAAAAAATAGATGATAAAACTAAGATTGTATCGTTTGTTCATGCTTCAAATCTTACAGGAACTATTGCACCTCTAGAATACATTGTTAAAATCGCTCATGAACATGGAGCTTGGGTGGTTTCTGATGAAGCTCAATATGCACCTCATAATAAGTTAGATGTGCGAAAACTGGATGTTGATTTCAGTGTTTTGAGTGTTCACAAAGCATGTGGCCCTACAGGTGTTGGTGTTTTATATGGCAAATATGAACTACTAGAAAAACTTGGAATGTTTCTTGTAGGTGGTGATGTAATTGAGGATGTTGTCTATAAAGATGGTAAAATTATTCCAAAATACCTCCCGCCACCACACAAATTCGAGGCAGGATTACAGAACTATGGTGGTATGTTAGGAGCTGGTGCAGCTGTTGATTACTTGCAAAAAATAGGAATGGATAACATTCACAAAAGAGAGCAAACTTTCTCAAGAAGACTTCTAGAAGGAGTTCTAGAATTAGAGAAATTTGAAGTTCTTGGTCCGCTTGACTATAAACAAAGAGCAGCTCTTGTATCGTTTAGGCCAAAATCAGGTTCTATGAATCACAATGATGTTACAGAGTATTTCAACGAAATGCTGCCGCATAATAAGATTCTAATGCGTTCAGGAAATATGTGTGTGCACCCATTTCAATATCAGATAGGTATGAGTCCTGCTCAAGGAGATGGAGTAACCCGTGCTTCGCTATACATCTACAATACAATGGAAGAAATTGAAATATTCTTGACTGCACTTGAAAATTTTGCTAAAGCCATAGATTAGTTTCAAGGAGGTTTTTCTAATTTCAAAGAATGTTCTAATAACTGGTGGGTGTGGTTTTATTGGGTCCTATTTAGTGGATCTCTTGGTTAAGAAAGGATTCCAAGTAACAGTAGTAGATGATTTATCCGCAAAAACCGATTTAAGGTATCTCAAACCCCACATTGAGAGTGGCACTGCCACCTTTAGTAAAACAGATGTCAGAGATTATGATAAATTAATGGAATTGGACAGTGATTTTGAATATGTATTCCATTTAGCAGCACAACCAGATGTAAAATTAAGCGTTAGTGATCCACGTTTTGATTTTGAAGTCAACATAATTGGGACGTTTAACATATTAGAATTTATGAGAAAAAAAGAAATCTCAAAACTTATTTTTACTAGCTCCCTTGGAACAGTTTATGGTGAACCGGAAATTTATCCAACACCTGAAAATTATCAATTGAAACCAATTAGTAACTACGGAGCTGCAAAAGCAGCAGCAGAAATGTATTGTTCAAGTTATTC
>JAUWJS010000068.1 GCA_030607575.1 Candidatus Heimdallarchaeota archaeon
AGAAGGGCTAGAGTTTATGTGCTGAGTCCTCGGGTGAGAAATCCTGAGGTCGCGAGATCGAAACTCGCTCGAGCCACCATTCTCTATTTCATCTTCATTTTACTAATTTTAAAAATAAAGAATAAAGTAAGAAAAATAATTAGTTGGTTCTTTGACTTCACTACAGTTTCTTGAGTTGATGGTTTTTGATTAAATCTGATTCTTCCTCAATTGTTACTTTGATCATATGGTCTCCTTGATTTATCTTATTAACTACATTCATTCCATCAACAACTTTACCAAAGACAGTATGTTTCCCATTTAAGTGCTTACAACTATTAGGATTCAACACAATAAAAAACTGTGAACCATTTGTATTTGGTCCAGAATTAGCCATACTTAGAGCTCCTAGAACATGTATTTGTACAGGATTATCTACCTCATCAGCGATTTGGTATCCAGGTCCACCTCCACCTGTTCCTGTAGGATCGCCTCCTTGAACAACAAAATCTGGTATAATTCTATGGAATTTAACTCCATTATAGAAACCTGATTGAGCTAATGAAACAATGTTCTTAACAGTATTAGGTGTTTGTTCATCAAAGAATTCTATTGTATAAGTTCCCTTGTTAGTTTCAACTATTGCTTTAGTCATTTGAATCTCCAAGGCTTAATCTTACATTTCATTTTATATAGATAATGATGCGACAACATCTCACACCAAGAATTTATTTAATGCAACTCACTTTAATCCACTAGTGGTGCAAAACCATATGAGCATAGAAGAAGTACAAGATCTAAAACCCAAACCCAAAATTAAAACACCTCCATGGATTTCAGCTGTTTTAACCCTTGTTTATACAGTAACATTGGTTTTTCTTTTACTTACAAGCATGGAATCAGCTTTTGATTTTGTTGAAGATTTCTTCAAGCAAATGCCTAATAGCGTTTGGTTTTTTGAAGTTCCAATCCCATTGATTTGTGCTCTATTGGTTTACTATGGTGCTCAACATAGTCAGAAAAGAAGTTTGAACATCTTAGTCTTCATGTCTTCAGCTTTAGGAATTGTTCTTATTGGAATTGGCGTTTACTTTATTCTCTCTAAATATTCAATAATTCTTAATAATAGTAAAGCTGACTTCATCTTCTTTTTAATGCTTCTAGCCATATCCCTTATCATTGCAATTGGTTCTATATTTGTCACGAAATATATTAAAAAGAAGAAAACCTTGCAGAAAGGTCCCTTGACCAGAAAGTGACCTAAACAACAAGGTTATTTTCAATGATATTAATTCTTCTAATAAGGTGGTAACTGTTTTAAGCTGTAATCTAGAACATCTTTCAGATTAGTTTATATCATTTGCTTATCTAAAAAAAGATTCATTTGTAAGAAAGTAAAATTAATAATGTGGTGTTTCCGAGAAAAGATAGATGACACAACCAACTCACGAAACTCAACATAAGGAGCAATCTATGCTAGACATAACTCCAGAATTAGAACAACGAGTTCACGAGATGCTCAAAGCTACTGAAAGAGAAGTTCCAAATTTCTGGGAGAATAATACAACTGAAAGCCTATATGTCCCAGTAGATGATGGCGAAATCAGAGTATACCATTTTAAACCTGACAATCCAATTTCAAAACGTCCTTTAGTTTTTGTTCCTGGATGGGGAGGAACTGAAATAGGGTACGTAGATTTTTATGAAGTCATCCATAATAAAGTTGAATGCTATTATATTGAGACTCGTGAGAAGAGAAGTAGTAAATTGGATAGAAGAAAAGCAAAAATGGATATGAATCAAAAGGCTAAAGATATTCAAGATGTGATTAACTACCTTGAATTAGACAAGAACGATTTTGTTCTCTTTGGTACTTGCTGGGGTGGAGCGATAGTTTTACACGGTTTAATTGATGGAACAATTGACGCCCCCACTATCATTATTCATGACCCTATGCATACTCTATGGTTTCCAAAATGGTTTCTTAAATACGTAACTCCAATACTTCCTCTTTTTGTTATTAAATTGATGAAACCTGTGCTTAGAAGGCTTCAAATGAAAGGTATGAATGAGAAAGTCCAAAGACAGAGAGCTGAAAATTTTATAGCTAATGCTGAACCGTGGAAATGGAAAAGAGCTGCAGAATCTGTAAGAGATTTTGAACTCTTTGGCAATATTTCTGGAATAACAAAAGAAGTGTTTGTTATCAATGGTACTCAAGACAAAGTCCATGATCAAATTACTTACCCACAAATAGCAGCAGAAATGCCGTTTAGTCGATTCATCTTCATGAAGACAGATGAATCTAGAAGAGAGAGATTAATGGGTTTAGTAACATTAGAGTTCAGTAAAGTAACTGTGAATGATGGCATTCCTTCTTCTTTAAGGAATTTTGAGAAAGAACTTCATCGATAATATCGGAAAGTTCTGTAAAAGTTGTTTTTTCTCTTATTTTAGGTAAATCTTTAAAATAAACTAGTATAATTTAGTACAAAATTCTCCTTTGAGAGACTTATTAAGGTGAAATAAATTGTCACATGAAGAAGTTGTTTTAGATAAAAATGATATTAGAGAAACTGAATTAGAATCAAAACAGACAAGTTCAAAAAATGCTTGGTTATGGTATAGTTATGATATGGCTGATACCTTCTTTTCACAATCTGTAATAAGTTTAGCATTCACTCCATTTGTTTTGTTAATGGGTGTTAAAATGGGTTGGAGTTTTCCCACAGTATTTATTGTAATGTCTGTATTTATGGCTGGTTCAAATCTTTTGATAGCTATATTTGGACCAATTTTGGGTGCTATTTCAGATAAAGTTGGGAAAAGAAAGCCAGCAGTACTTATTTCAGCGGGAATAATGGTGGCCACCACGGCATTAATCACAGTTTGGGCAAACTTTTGGTGGGCGTGCATCTTATTTGTAATTGCAAATTTCTGTTATCAAGCAGGTCGAATGTTCTATGACGCTCAAATTCCATTCATTGCAGAAACAGAAAAAAGAGGTTTTACACAGGCCATCGGTGGTGCACTTGCAGCTTTTGGCTCAGTAATTGCAATACTTATAAGTATAATCATAGGTCTTCCCAGCTTATTTGGTGAACATACTCATGTAGATACCGGAATCTGGCAAGTAGGGGAAGTAAGCATTGATCCAAATACTATAAACTATGGTGGTTTAAGATATTTATTTTTAATATCAGCTATCGTTATAATTTTGATTAGTATTCCTTACTTCTTCCATAAAGAGGTAGAAAATCCCCCTGAGGAAAAGATGTCACCAAAAGAGCATGTGAAATCATCATTAACTGCTTTCAAAACTTCATTAAAAGAAATTATCTCTGATAGAAATTCGTGGTTGTTCTTCTTAGCTTGGTTCTTTATCACAGATGCTGCAAATACAACGATTCTTTATATGGTACCTGTTGTTTCAGCTATGGGTGGTCCAGCACTTGAGGGATTGACAAATTATATTATTCTTGGAGGAATAGTTTTCTCTATTGTCTTTGGCATTATTGTTGGAAGACTTATGAATAGATTAGGACCGAAAAAACTATTCCTAGCGGTTGCTATATCTTGGTTTATTGCGATAGTTATTTTCGTCCTAAGTGGATTACAAATAGGCTCAGTAACCATTCCTTCCTGGATAATATGGTTCGGTGCGGTATTCATAGGTGTAGGTTTTGGAGGAATATGGATTGTTGGGAGACAATTTATTATGGTTCTTGCACCACCATCAAAACTTGCACAATATGGTGGCTTCCAAAAAATAGCTGGAAGAGTGAGTGCAATTGTATCCCCACTCTTGTTTGGTTTGGTGATTTTTCTTACTGATGGTTTATTCGCACCACCAGGTCCAATGAGAGTTGCTCTTGCTAGTTTGCTAGTACTATTCTCAATAGGAATTATTATTGCATTGTTTATCAAAGATCCCCATGAAAGGTACATGAAAGGTGAAAGGGCACCATACAAAGGAATTTACGACAAGGAGGAGTAATTCCTCTTTTCTTATTTTTTCCTTTTTTTAGAAGCTTAGTTATTACTTCTGGTAATTCATTCATGTGTTTCACATAGTATCTATACAAGGGTTCGAACTCTCCTGTTAAACAAGCTTGAACAACATTTGCTCCAAGCTTCTCAGCAAACTCCAAGAAAATAGGTTTATCATCAATTACTATTGCTCTTCTAGGATCTAAATTAATTTCCTTGAAAATCCTATCATAGAAAATCTCGTTGCTCTTATGAGTATTTACTAAATCTGGTCCATAGAAGTTTTCGAAACAGTCTTTTACTCTCATTCCCCTTAAATATCCTTTTAGTTCAACTGAGTGTTCTCCTGAAGCAGTAAACAGTCTAAATCCTTGCCTGTGAAGTTTTTAATTGCTTCAACTACCCCTGGAAATGAGGCTTTTATATTAGGAGTTATAGCTTCTAGTACTTCAAAGTAGATTTTATTGCACATCTCTTCTGGGGGAACTTTGACTCCAACATAATCAAACATGCTAGTTACCCATCTCAAGATAAAATCTGAATAATAATCATTATACTCAATCAATTCTTCATTTTCTGCTGCTGTAGTATATTCTGCCATAATTTCATTGATGAATTCATAGTTTGCTTCACTCCATCTATGAGATTCTCCTCCATACTTTGGCGAAAAAAAATCCCCTATCATTTTCTGCCACTGAATGCTACGCAATATATTGTCATTCATTACTCCCCCATCATCAAAGAATATTGCGAATTCTGAAGAATTATTTCTAGCCATCCATATAAATAAAAATCTAGTAGTAAATAAGGATGTTTTCTTAGCCTAGTTAGTAATTTGTTCCTTCTAATAAGGTAGTGAATACTTTCAGTGAACTCTGGTTCTTTCAAAACCCCTCTTCTTCGACTGGAAGATTTACTAGAACTTGTAAGAAGGTGGTGTATCAATTAATTGATTGACTCTTTAAAGAAAAAAATTAAGGGCTTTTCTGGTTAAAATAAACTCTATTTATGGGGTTAGAACTTAAATTTTTATACCACCACAAAGAGTAAGGAAACCATCATTAACAGTATTGCAAAAATCAAAATAACCTCACTAATTTTGGTTCTTTTTTCAATACTTGGTTTTAATTTCTCTTCAGATTCCCAAAACTTATCAATCTCTTTTCTATTTTTTATTATTTGTTTAAGCAGTGGTTCAGCTTGAATACCTAAAGCTAAAATCAGAAAAACGATGGATGAAGCTGCCATAATTGCATAAATTAGGAATCCAGATCCTGCTGTATCCAAATTAATTGTTCCTATAATATCTAAGGTAGTTAGTATGACCCAGAAAAATAAAACCACTATTGTAATTCTTAGTCTCTCGTTGGTTAATCTTAGCTCTTTTTTTATTACATCTGATACCATATATCTCACTTTTCCTTAATTATTATTTCTAAATCTTTAACAATGTTTTCAATCCACTCAAAACGAATCTGAGTAGGGGATTCATAATATATTCTTATTTTAGGCTCTGTACCAGATTTTCTTATCAAAATCCAGGTACCATCATCCATATCATAACGTAGTCCGTCAATAGTTAGCTCTTTTTTACTCTCATTTTTAAGAGAAACTCTAAGTTTGGTTTTACAATCATCGAATATAGTTTCAACTCTTTCTAGGTCTACTAAGTAAGCATTTCTCTTAGCAATATGTAATGGAATATCTATCATTATTTCAGAAACGGTAGTTTGACCGCTTGAAATCACTTTCAAAATTTTAACTAAAGAATATAGTCCATCTATCCAGAAGCCCCATTTAGGGAAGATGGGTTTCCAAGGTTCAGCGGCGAAAATGACTTTTTCATTAGATTGAACTAGTTCTTGACCTTTTGTGTGAAGTTCCCCCAACTTTGTTCTTATAATTTCTCCGCCTATTTTTTCTACAGTTTTATCAATTGTAGTTGACGAATCAATACTGACTATAATCTTTCCAGGTCCCTCTTCCTTTATAGCATATGTGGCTAATAGTGCAATTATTCTAGATAATTCAACAAATTCTCCTTTTTCGTCAATGATGGCTAGTCTGTCCCCATCCCCATCAAAAGCTGCTCCTAGAACATTTTCTTTCTTACAAAGTTCTATGAGTGTTGTAAGATTTTCTGGACTGGGCTCTGCAAGTCTTCCTGGAAAAGATCCATCTATATGCGAATTAATTGTTATAGGTAAGAATCCATAATATGTTAATAACAATGGTGCGAGTTCTGACATAGGACCATTAGCACAATCAAGTATGATTTTCTTTCCCTCTCCATTGATTTGAATCGTTTGTGTTATTCTTTTAAAGTATTGGTCATTTGCATCCAAAACCTCTAATTGTGGTTCGATTTCGTCCCAATCCTTATGATGAATAAGTTTTGTATGCTCTTCTCTGCCTTGTATTAGATCTTCTATCTGGTTTTGTTCGTGAAGAGTAAATTCTCTCCCAGTTCTGAGCACCTTAACTCCATTATCTGTTGGAGGATTATGGGATGCGGTAATATAAACAGCAACAGAATGTTTAGAGTTCAGGGTTAAGTTTGCAATCACTGGAAATGTACACAAACCTATCTTGTAAACTTTAATCCCTGATAATGAGAGAGATGCGCATGCAAACTGGCTTAGAGCTTCAGATGATGTTCTTGCATCGTGACCCACAAGAATACTTTCAGAAGGATAGAGTTGTGCAACAGCTTGACTAACTTGAATAACTAGCTCTGCTGTAACTTTGGTACCAAAACGACCTCTTATTCCCGCAGTACCAAAAAGTTTAGACTTTTTCTTCATCGTCTTATCTGTCTCAAGTCTAATTATAAATGATTCTTTTAGATAGAAGTTTTATTACAATAACTCTACTTTACATGCCTACATAAAATCTACCAAAGATTTTTGTTCTCCTTGTCCTTTAACTGGTTTCTTTTTCTCAAAAGTTGTTTCATTTTGACTCAAGAGATCTAAGTATAAATTTTTGATACTTTCGAAATGTTCATTGTAAACATCCATCAAGTTGTAGTTGCGTAAAATGTATGCAGGATGATATGTTACAAACAGTTTTATTCCAAAATCTGTGTCATAAGATCTCCCAACATACTTAGTTACTGCCACAGAGGGGATGAAAAACCTCAAGGGAATTGAACCAATGGTTACAATAAGTTTTGGTGATAGTAATTTCAATTGTTTGAATAACCATCTCTCACCACAGAATTTCAACTCTGAATTAGTTGGTGTTCTATTGTTATTATCTGCTGTAGTCGGACGGCACTTTATTACATTGAGGATACTCAGATCCTTCTTCCTTTCTAGACCAATATCTGAGAGCATAGTGTCAAGTAGCTTTCCTGATCTACCAACAAAAGGTATACCTTGTTTATCTTCATAATAACCTGGTGCTTCCCCAATAATACATAAACTATTTTTTGGACCATAGAGGCCTGGAACAACTTGAGTTCTATTATCCTTCAAGTGACAAGCCTCACATGTGACGATATCTTCTGTCAACTTTGTTAACTCTTCATTTGACATAGATTTTATCTCCTCTGTAAAAATACAAAAAAAGAGGATTTATTAAGCTATTCCCTATAAAATCAATGGTCAAGTTGAAAGATATTATCTTAGAAGCAGATATACTAGTTACCAGTAATCCAAAAAACAGTATTATTAAAGATGCTGCTGTTTATGTGTCTAATGGGTTAATTCGTGGTGTGGGAACAAAAATAGAAATTCACAAGGAATTTTCAGCAACAAAAATAGTTGATGGAAACAACAAAATTTTATCTCCAGGTTTAGTAAATACACACAGTCACAGTGTTCAAACATTTCTAAGAGGAAAGGCTGATGATTTTGCACTTCTAGATTGGTTAAAGAAGGTAGTTTTACCAGGAGAAGCCCGTTTTACTTCAGAAGAAGTATACAATTCATCACTTCTAGGTTTTGCTGAAATGATAAGGACAGGTACTACTACAGCAAACGATATGCTTACTACTCATGATTCAGATTCTGGAATTAAAGCGGCAAAGGAAATTGGAATCAGGACACGAATAGGTAAAATGTTGATGGATTATAGTAATGAATTTCCTGAAATAGTAACTGAAGATACTGACACAATAATTGAATCTGCTAGAAAGCAGATTGATGAACATCATCAAACACAGAATGGGAGAATTAAATATTCCCTAAATCCGAGGTTTCTTCTTTCTTGCTCGTCAGAATTAATGAAACTTATAGTAGAAACACAAAGTGAATATGAAGATTTAATGATCCATTCTCACGCTTCAGAATCACAGGCTGAATGTGCCAAAGTTGTAAAAATATTTGGAGATAATTATTTTAGATCTCTGAAAAAACTGGATGTTCTAGGTTCAGAAACAATACTAGCCCATGGAATCTGGCTGGATGAAGAAGAATATGATTTAGTTAAACAAACAAATACTAGAATAACTCACAATCCTAGCAGCAATTGTAAATTGGCTTCAGGAATATGTGATGTTCTCAAATATCATAAGTTTGATACTATTGTTGGGATTGGAACAGATGGTCCTCCATGTAATAATAATTTTGATATGTTCCGTGACATGCGTTTAGCTGCGTTTTTGCAGAAGGTTAAACATCTAGATGAAATGGCTTTACCTGCAGAGAAGGTTCTAAAAATGGCAACAATAGAGGGAGCTCAAGCTATAAACTGGGGAACAGAAATAGGTTCAATTGAAGTAGGGAAAAAAGCTGATTTAACATTGGTGAATATTAATAAAGTAAACTCTCTTCCTCTTTACAATCCAGTTTCCCATTTAGTTTATTCAGCTAGTGGTAAAGATGTAAGTATGACTATGATCGATGGGGAGATTGTTTTCCAAGATGGAAACTATTTGACTACTGATATTGAAAAAGTAAAAAGAGCAGCTACTGAATATCAAGAGAAATGGAAAGAGTAGAATGGTAGAGATAATTTCATCCTCCCCTGGTAGAGTTTGTCTTTTTGGCGAAGACATTGATTACATGGGTCTTGAAGTCATAACTGTTGCAGTCAACCAAAGAATAGAGGTAAAAGGTAAGACAAACAATAGTGGAATCGTTAGATTCATACTAGCAGATTTAGGGAAAGAAGTTAAGTTTAGCAATGAAATACAGCCGTTAAAAGAAAAAAGAGATTATATTCGTTCTGTTTTCAATTTGTTTCAAGAATATCTTCCAAGGAACTTTGGGGCGAACGTTGAAGTTAATTCCAACATTCTAATAGGAAAAGGACTCTCCTCTTCATCTGCATTTTGTTCAGCCTTGGTTGGGTTCTTTGATGAAGTTGCAGATCTAAATTTAACAGAGAAAGAATTGGCATGGAAGGCATATTTAGCAGAAGTAGTAAACTTGGGAGAACCAGGTGGAATGATGGATCAATATGCCTGTGTATTTGGAAACATGCTCCATTTGGAGTGTAGGGAACCTTACAAGCTCGAAACACTTGGTTCTAAACTTACTGGTATGGTTATTGGTGATACTTTAACAAAAAAAGAAACTATTCAAACAATAAGAAAGAGGAAAGCGGAGATAAATCAAGGAATAGAAATAATGAAGAAAAGAGATTCTTTCTTTAATCTGCAATCTTCATCTTTTCGTGAAGTGCATCAAACATACGAAGAAAATACTAGTAGAGGATTACAAAGACTAGTAGCTGTTTTAGGAATTAGGGATGTAGTAAGAGATGGATATCAAATAATGAAAAATCAAGAATTCAAACCAGAAGAACTTGCTAAATTAATCGACTCCCATCACCATTTCCAACAAAACTATTTTGAAAATGTTACAAATCAGATGCAAGAATTAATTTTAAGCGCAAAAAACGCTGGAGCATTAGCTTGTAAACTACTAGGGAGCGGAAATGGTGGCTCATTCTTAGCCTATTCTCCAGAGAAGCAAGAAGAGGTTGCACAAGCAATAATACGTTCTGGCGGTAATGCTTATATCCTTAATCAAGATAAAGGATTAAATGTTGAAGTTTCATAGATTTTTATTTACTATTTCAACTGCAATACAAAAAACTGAAAAGTAAGATAAGTAAACCACTAGAAAAAGAAGAGAGCATGATTGATATGACTGATGAATGTCTTATTTGTAAGATTGTGAAAGGTGAATTACCAAGCTATACTCTATATGAGGATGATGAAATCAAAGTATTTCTAGATATATATCCTATGTCAAAAGGCCATAGTTTATTCGTACCAAAGAAACACCATACACAAATATTCGATATATCAGAAACTGAAATGAATTTCACAAAAAAAATACCCGAAATTGCACGAAAATTAAAACAAATAACCGGAGCTACAGGTTTGAATATTATTCAGAACAATGGTAGAGATGCAGGACAAATACTGGATCATATACACTTCCACTTAGTACCTCGATTTCCTGAAGATGGCTTAAACATGATTCCACCCAAGATGGAATTAGCTGAAGAAACAGCAAAAGAACTAGTTAAACTGTTTGATAATTAGAAAAAACAAGCAAAGACAAGCACAAACTTAATAATAAAATACGAAAAGAGAATTGACAAGGGGAAAATTATGGCGGAAGATGAGGGGCAAGGAAAGAAGTATATCTTCAAAATAGTTCTTCTAGGGGACCCTGGAGTCGGTAAGAGTTCACTTATTACTAGATTTGTACATAACCGTTTCCAAGCATCATATCTTATGACAATAGGAGTAGATATTCTAAGCAAACAATTATTTGTAGGAAATGATGAAGTGTTGTTTCTAATAAGTGATATTGGCGGACAAGAACGATTTGCATCAGTTAGAGAAAAATTCTATCGAGGAGCAAGAGGATGTTTCTTAGTTTATGATCTCACAAGAAATAACACTCTAAGTTCTTTGAAAGCATGGAAGAAAGGGTTAGAAAGTGTGGAAGAAGATGCAATATACTTTCTTATAGGAAATAAAGCAGATTTAAAAGAACAAATTGCTGTTTCGCAAGAAAATATTGATACTATTATTCAGGAATTAAATATACCAAAGGATTCTTTCTTTATTACTTCAGCAAAAACAGGTGAAAAAGTAGAGGATGCATTCAGAACCTTTGCGCAAGAACTAATGAAAGATGTTGAGCGAAAGAGAGTAGAATTTGGGCTAGATTAAAATATTAATTTTTTTTTATCTAGGTTAAATGATGTTCTATTGAATTTCTCGTTATACTAAACGACAAGTTTAAAAGAAGTCGTAGAAGAAAAAAGAATGTCGAAAATAACGGGGCAGTAGTTTAGCCTGGCCTAAAGAGAAAGGTCGTGTGCCTCCTCTGGTTAATGATGGGGGACTGTCAAGTTCCTTGCAGTCTTGTATTGAATGCCGAACTCCTTCGACCCGGGTTCAAATCCCGGCTGCCTCGCCACTTGTTTCTTTTTATTCGATAGCTTTTTATTATTTCAATAATCAACTGTTCTTGATGAAGCGATATACCTTATTATTCATGTTTGTTGTACCTCTGATTGTAGGGTTATCAATAGCTGGTACTCCTGCTTCTGCAGACAAATATATTGTAGAGGAAGGGGACTTTCTTGATTATGGCTACCAGATGTATGTTAATGGATCCATTGCTGAAACTCGTGATGAGGCAGATCCTGTTAAAATAGTTATCAGAACTACTAGCATTACTCCTCCTGGTCTATATCAACACCTTATCGGCATGAGAAACGGAGAAATAAAAGACTCCTTTGTTATACCACCTGAAGAAGGTTTTATTGACGGAATTTATGTAGGTAAAGCTTTAACCTATAATAATCTCCAGATTTACAAGATTAATGGGTATCATGTTACTGAACTTCCAACTGAACCACCAACAAGAAGTTTTGGATATTGGGTTCTTGTGATAGGTGGAGGAATTTTAGGGACAGCAGGGGTAATATTTCTAATTTATGGTGGTTATCGTTTTTATCCTAAGATTTTTGGTAAACGATGTATGACTTGCAAAAAAAGTGCTCTTGGTACCTGTAAGAACTGTGGCCAAGCATTTTGCGATAATTGTTATTCTAGTGGTTGTCCAAATTGCAAAGGAAGATCCCTCATTAGATTCAAATGATTTGATGTGTCCCTTCGAAATTCTTTTAAGTTTTCTTACTCCTCTCTTCTTAATGAGTCGTCGTTTCCATTATACACTATTACTTGTTGTTATATCGTCTTTAGTTCTTACTCAGTTCACAACAGTAGGAGCCTATGACCAGCTTTATGGAGTGGAGTATGATGATATTGTTGATGTGGCTTTTATCAGCTATATTAATGGAGAATTTTCCAATAATTATACTGCAGATGGTGCTTTCAGAATTACAGTGAACTCAGGTATAATAAATGCCAATTTCATTGATGAGATTATTGGGATGATGATAGGTGAAGTAAAACCATATATTACATGGGTTGATCCAGTGGGGAATTTAGTCGAATATTATGATACAACTATAGTAAAATTAGTGAAAGATTCTACTCCAGAACCATCACCAGCTTGGAGAATAATTCGTCCAATTCTTATATCTATAATTGGGATAGGTATAGTCATTGGTAGTATTTATGCTGGAGTAAAAATTCGTCATCGTATAGGTATAAGAGGGTGCACTACTTGCAGTAACAAAGCAACCTCTAAATGCGCTAAATGCGGAAAGCATTACTGTTCCAATTGCTCTTCTACAGGTTGTACTAATTGTAATAGTAGACAATTCATTCGTTTTTAATCCTCGCAATTATCTATTTTACCCTTTAGTGTCAGGATAGCCAAGTGGTACGGCGGGGGTCTCGAAAACCTCTGGCATTAGCCTCCGGGGTTCAAATCCCCGTCCTGGCTCCAATGATTTCACAAACTTTTATTTCATTAAGTTTTTATTCAGTGCAGTTAATTTCGCCTATAGGTGACTTTGTAATGGTATCTCCAACATTTCGTGTAAGAAGTATTTATGATGTTGCACTAATCAAATTAGTGTCTGAAAATTTGAATTTTGAACTTGTTCAACCTCTTTCTGAACAACTTTCTCTATTCAAAATTGAAGAAAAACTGGCTCCTTATGATATTGAAATTCAGGATATTTTAGGAGGTTATGGAATCTCAGTAGAAGGAGATGAAGAATACGTTTCCTCAATTACTGCCTTGTTTCATAAGCAAATTCCTAATTCAATAATTCTCCAACATCCAGTTCAGTTACACGCCGTTTACAACGGTAAAGTTGTACATGTAAATAATGAAAAGAATCTTTCCGTAATAGATATAGGAGAAAATGTTAATGCCATTTTATTCGGTTCAAGTTTTCATCGAGGACAAAAAGTAGTCATTCAAATTAAACAACTTAACATATTTGAAGATCAATTACCTGTTTGTTCAACAGTAATTCATTTTCCTGGTCAATCTGTAATATTAGAAAGAGATGCAAATTTTGTCAGAGTTTCAAGAAAATTACCTAAAGAGGATAGAGATAAGTTATTTGAGTTAGGTAAAAATTTGCGTCCTCAAGATCACGGTTTAATTATGAGGACTAGTGCTACTAAAGCACCTCGAGAAGCAATTCAAGCTGA
>JAUWJS010000021.1 GCA_030607575.1 Candidatus Heimdallarchaeota archaeon
CCTAAATCAAAAAGAAAAGTATCTACACCAGAAAAAATTAGTGTATAAAAAACAGTTGTTAAAATAACCATATACAAACCAGGGGTTCTGTATTTCTTGAAAAAAGAATCATCCCATGAAACATATATAACCATGATGAGTGCAAAAATTAAACCCATAGGAACAAGAGCAGCTGTAGGAATGGGAACGGATAGAAACATAGCTTTCTCTTCTTCTCGAAATGTTTCAAAGAGAATGTAAAGATAAACTACAAGTCCTAGAAGAATGAAAGAAACAGAATATCTCAGATATCTGTTTTTCAGATAAGGTAAAGCGGGGGTTATTTCTTCATTAATTTTTGAAAAGAAATTTTTAGTCTTTACAAAACGATTCTTCTTGGTTTCATCAAGTGAGCTTGTTTCATTAGAATCATCTTGTTCCATGTCTGTCATCTTGCACACCAATATTGGGTTTTCAGTATAGAGATTTGATTTTAAAGATAACACTTTAACATCGGATTATCTCCAATACACATTTAATCTGATTGTATACCTCTAAAAACTCTCACTATGTTAAACCTAGCGTTTTTTCAAATGCTTACCTATAGCTGGAAATTAAGGAAATTTGAAGACCCTAGTCATCCTCGAAAATTATGTTGTTATATTTGTTGTCAATATTTGGGAAACGAAAATCAGTTGATTGTTTTGATGCATAGTGTTCCCTATAGAAATCTCTGAGCGCAAGCCTTATTGCTTCAGATCTTGAAGCATATCTACCCTGCAGGACCATTTCATCCAGAATTTCAACAAACTCACTTGGCAATCTTATTGAAATTAAATTCATTTGTTAACCCCTAAACAAATTTTTATCATTATGTTAATGTACGATTGTGCATTTATAGATTTGTAACACTCTTCGTTCTTGATGATTCAGTAGTTTGTTATCAAGCAAACATGTTATTTAAGGTTTGTGTCGGATGTAGAGAGAATTCATAAAAGAAACAAAAAAAAACTCTTTCTCTTTTATAATTTGTAAGATCCTTTAAATCTAATCTAACATAATCGTTTTGTTACATTTCTCACATGAAAGTATAGTACCAGAGTGTAAAAAATCATCTGTTTTGGTTATAACATGACCACAATAACAAACATAACCTTTCAATCTTGCAGGATTACCAAAAACTAAAGCATGAGCTGGTACATCTTTTGAAACAAGACTTCCTGCACCTATCATTGCATATTCTCCTACAGTGATTCCACATACCACAGTTGCATTAGCACCTATCGAAGCACCTTTTTTGACTAGGGTTGGTACTAACTCCCATTCAGGATTAGCAGCTCGAGGCAGGTAATCATTTGTAAAACAAACATGAGGACCAACAAATACATCGTCCTCAAGAGTTACGCCATGGTATACTGAAACGAAATTTTGTATCTTCACATTATCTCCAATAATAACCTCAAAATCAACAAAAACAGATTTTCCAAAGATACAATTTTTTCCAATAGTTGCACCTTTTCTCACTTGTACTTGATGCCAGATTTTTGTTCCATCTCCAATTTTAACATCATCCTCGATAAAAGCAGTAGGATGAACAAAATAACTCATATTGTTATTCATAATGTAAAATCCTAATCTTAAGATAAAAAACTTTACCTTGCATTATTTGAAGTTTGTTAGTTATTTCTTCTACAAATGCAATTTACATCTCTCTCAACTTCGAAGGTTTCGAAGCTGTTGTATTGTAAATCAGCGTGTAGTATTTTGTTAGTAAGTAGTTTGTTCTCATCCTTGAAAACCAGATATTTTATAGCTTCATTAGCTTCTATTAAACCAAAAAACCCTGCTGTTGTTCCCATAATTCCTTCTTCTCCAGTAGTGGGATAAGTACCAGGAGTGGGTATTTCTTTGAACACACATCTGTAACAAGCTGTTTCTTTAGGTAAAACAGTTATCATTTGTCCTTCAAACTGGAATACTCCACCTATCACAAATGGTACCCCCAATTTGACACACATATCATTTACACGGAATTTTGTTTCAAAATTGTCACTTGCTTCTACTACAAAATCATAACTAGAGATTATGTTTTCAGCATTGTTTTCATTAAGATGAGTATTATGTAATATTATTTTTATATCTGAATTGAGTTGAGAAAGTTTAGTGAATGCTGAATCTGTTTTAGCTTTATCCAGATCAGTTTCATAATGCAAAATTTGACGATTTAAATTAGACAATTCAACTTTATCTTGATCTAGTAATCCCAAATTTCCAACCCCAGCTGAAGCTAAATAATATACAACGCTGGAGCCTAACCCGCCTAAACCTATGACCAGAACTTTACTTGATTTTAGTGCCTTTTGACCCTCAATACCGATGTTTGAGATTATAATTTGACGATTGTATTTCTCTAACTCATCTTTACTAAGCATTTTGAAGTCAACCTACCAGTAAAACTTGAATTCAATAAATCTTTCTTATGATTAGTAAAAAATAGGAACTCTACTAAATACTTGCTACGTATTCCTTTTCTATTAGTCTGCGGAACTCTTCTATTCTTCCATGAAGTGCTTTAGCTTCTTTTTCTATAATTTTGGGGAGTTTTTCATATCCTAATGCTTTTTCGTAGCATTTTGAAAAATAGTTGAGTTGAAAAACAAGCTGTACAATTCGTGCATATTGAAAAACTTGGTCAGGATTAGTTACTAATGCTACTTTCAAAGAAATCTCATTCTGCTCTTCAGGGCTCAAATCTAAGCTTAATCCTTCACGATTACATTGGTCAAATAATTTATTGAGCATAAGCCTGCCTTTCTTCAAAACCTGAGCAAGGTCCTGGGCAACGTCAGAAAGACCTGGAACTTCTTTTCCTATTGTTTCCGCGCTCTCAGTTATACTTTCAAGATGCATGATTCCCACTTTGGTAAAATAAAAATTGCGGTGCTTCTTATAAGTTTTTTTCAGAAATAAGATAAATAAAAATAAAAGAAAAAAGGAAATAAAGAATTAAGGTTCTAAAAGCATTCTTAGGCTGATTAAGTGACTATTAATTTCGTTTTTTAGTTTCTCAATGGTTTGTTGCCTTTCTCGGAAGAGTTTCATATATGACTCTCTGGTCATGTTCTTCTTGACCCTGTATTCTTGCTGAAGCATGCGAAGATTTCTTCTTTCTTCGTAAAGTTTTCTTTCACCAATCTCGATCTCTTGGACATATTCCTTATATCTTCCGCCAAAAGCTATCAGAGATTCTTTTGTCTTCTTCAGATCTTCTTCCTCTATTCTTTGACGTTTCTCGAGTTTGGCAATCAAATCTTTGCCAGCTTTAGCTTTCAATTTCTTTGCAGCTAATTTTGATCTAGTTTGCCGTAATCTCTCACGAATAGATAGAATTTCTTCATATTGTTTAACAAATTCCTCAATTTCATCTATCGGAATGAAATCCTTTTCCGATTCATCTACCACTAAATCTTTAGCTTTCTTTGTTGACCACCTAATACCAAGATAGATTGCAAAGACCACACCTACAACAATTACTTGTAATAAATAAGTAATCAATATGTTTAATCTCGAATAGCGGAAGCTGATTATCACAGGAGCATTATCATTTCCTGAAAAAGTAGTGAACTCAAAGCTCATAATACGTCTGAATCCTAGTGTGGTGAATTCGAATTTTTTATCGTAACTTATATACATATCTTGATAGGGATCAGGATTATTGTATTGAATTTCTTGGTATACAGCTCCCTTAGGTAGAATAACATCTACTTTGAGTTCATCAATGGTCCAATTCACGATAGAACATGGCTCAAACGCAAACTTATAGTTAATTGAGCCTGTTTCTTTTGTTAAGAAGGTATTCAAAGGCACTCTATAAATTATGGTAAAGACCATTTGGTCCCCATTGAATAATGGTGTTCTTGGAAATATTACCAAGGCATCATGGCCTGGAAAAACGCTAGGTCGCTGATTATATGCTCCTGGAGTAAATATTTGATTCTCAACTTGATAAATTTGATTTAATGAACCTACTTCATCATATAGATCTATGACGGTTGCATTTACTGGTATAATTATAGGGAAGGCGTTCAGAGCATATGGTTTTAGATCTATTTCATTATAATCATCTGGTTTCTTAGGACCAAGAAAAACTAATGTTTGAGATTCTGTTATTTTAACCAAACCAAAAGGATCAATTTCAATTTTCCTATATACATTAGATGATTTAAACAGAATTGTGTTAGCAGGATTTTCTACATCACCTGAAGTACTAACTGATGATAAATAGACGTTCAACATCAAATCATCTTCATATGATTGAGTATAATTAAATGGCCCTCTAGTTATGTTAGACCACTTTAAAAGACCAGTTTGGGCATCAGTGATTAATATTATGCCTTCTGTAGAATTGTTAGGAGTTATTGTATGTTCCGCGTCGTCTAAGAAAATATCTCCTCCTTGTTTTTCTATCCAGACTAATCCATCAACTATTGGAATATTATTGATCAACGGATAAGTTAATTCCTCATACTTGAGTACTTGTTCATTATTAAACATTGTATATGTATAAGGATATGCAAATTCAATATAGACGTTGATGAAATATTGAGCTCCTTGACCAATACTTGTCCGGTCTAGGTTAAATGGAACCGTGAAGGTTGTGTAATTAATATATTTCTGAAAAGTATAAGCTCTCTTAGCGGTGGAGTTCCCTATACCTTCATATGATGCATTCGAAACACGGAAACTTGCAAATGTAATATTATTAACATGAATGTTAGGCAGAGTGTAATTGAAATATGTCATCACACTTTCGTTCCCAATGATATTTACTTCAATAGAATCTATTAAACCTAGAGTGCCAAAAGTCTGCATTTCTACTGTTCTATTAACAACAGCAGTTGCGTTAAACCCATAGGTGTAATTAGATGAAAGGGAATAAACCTCTTCACTAATTGGGGGGATGGGATTGCTTAAATTGTTTGGTTCAGTTACCATGATATCGTTAGAGTAACCTTGAACTAAACCGGACATTGTTATTAGTGACATGGCAATTACAACTAGTATAGTCAAAGTAAACATCGTACTTCTGATTTTCTTCATAAATGAAACCTCGTGTTTCTAATCTTTGTGCCAATGAGGAGGAATGATTTTAAATATTTTGGCTTCTTATACATTTTATTTTTTGAAATTCAAATCCTAGCACTTTTGAAAATAGGATAAAACGTTGATTAGAGGGTTTCAAAACAAAAATCTGCAGGAAAAATGTCAACTAACACATATAAAACAAAACATTCGGAATATTTTTGTATTTTCAATATATTCGTATATTGTGTATTCCCTAAAAATATCTCCTGAAAAACTCGCACGTATGATTGATCATACAAACCTTAAAGCATTTGCTACAAAGAAAGACATTAGCAAATTGTGTGAAGAAGCGCTAAAATACAATTTTGCTGCTGTTTGTGTTAATTCTGAACATATATCCTTTTGTAGAGAAATTCTAAAAAAATCTGAAGTTGATATTGCAGCAGTTGTTGGTTTTCCATTGGGAGCTTCTACACCGAAAACAAAAGAAACTGAAACTTTGGAAGCAATTAGTTATGGAGCAAATGAAATCGATATGGTTATGGACATAGGTAGTTTTAGAGAAAGTAATTATTTCGCTGTAGGTAAGGATATCAGCAGAGTAGTTCAAGCTGCAGATGGTGTAATTGTAAAAGTGATATTAGAAACAGGATTTCTAACTGATGAACAGATTGTTAAAGCCAGTCAAATTTCAAAGAGTTCAGGTGCTCATTACGTAAAAACATCAACAGGTTTTGGACCGATGGGAGCTTTTATTGATCACATTGCCCTTATGCGACAAGCTGTTGGTAAAGATCTAAGCATAAAAGCAGCAGGAGGAATAAAAACTGCAAGAACCGCTGTACGACTGATCAATGCAAGTGCAGACAGATTAGGTGCAAGTGCCGGAGTTGCCATAATAAATCAATTAAAGAAAATTATAGAAGAAGGAGGATGGTTCTACTCAAGCGAAGATAATCCTGAAGATATATACTCTTGGGGTGCAGCAGATCCTAAGAAACAACCAAAGGATGTTTATGATTTTTATATTCAAAAGAAAGAAGAATTTAAGAGAAGATAGCTAAAGAGAGTAGAAATGATGAAGCGTTTTGATGATAGAAAGCTTAAGCCTAAACTAACCCCAATGATGCAACAATGGCAGGATATTAAGAAACAGTATTCTGAGTATATAATATTCTTCAGAGCAGGGGATTTTTACGAGACATTTAATGAAGATGCACAAATAGCTTCTCGAGTTCTTAATATTACTCTCACAGCTCGCACACTAGGAGAAAAGAAATTTCCTTTAGCAGGTGTTCCTTATCATGCGGTGGATGCATATATTGCTAAAATGGTAGAAAATGGGTACAAAGTTGCAATGGTTGAACAATTGGAGGATCCGCAAAAAACTAAGAAAATTGTAAAAAGAGGAGTTGTGCAGCTAATCTCCAGAGGAACAATTACTTTGCCAGAATCTCTAGCAAAGGGGTACAATAATTACTTAGTGGCAATTTACAAGGAAGGAAATTTGATGGGTCTTTCGGCTCTAGATTTATCCACAGGTGAGTTTATAGTTACAGATTTTGATGGTGAAAAAGCAAAGAATTTACTAGAAGTTGAATTATCCCGTCTTAATCCATCAGAAATCATAGTAACTCAAGAATTCTGGACAAAACTGAATTTCTATTTTGATCAGCAAAAGTGTACTATCACATATAGAGATGATTATTTCTTTGATATTGAACAAGGACTTCAGAATCTTCGTAGATTATTCGATGTTCTAAGCTTGGATGGATATGGAGTAAATGAGTTCGTTCCTTCGATAGGGGCAGCTGGAGCTACACTCAGATACATTAAAGAAACTCAAATGAGAGAAAACTTTCCAAATATCACAAAAATCAGTCAAATCAAGAGTCAAGATCATATGTTACTTGATTTCAGTACTATTAGAAATCTTGAACTAATAGAAAATTTACGTGACAGAACAGAATTTGGAACACTGAGACAAGTTCTTGATAACAGTAAAACACCAGGAGGATCAAGACTACTCACAACATGGATACTACGTCCTAGTCTCAATCTTTCAATAATTCAAAGGAGAATTGATGCTACTGGAGAATTATTATCTGATTCAGTATCTAGAGAAGAATTGAGAAACATACTTGGAAGAATGAACGATATCGAACGCTTGATAGGTAGAATATGTCTTGGAAGAAGTAAACCACGAGATTTAACCGCTTTAAGAAGTTCATTAGAATTGATACCAGATATTAAATCAGTTCTTTCAAAATTCAAAGCATTTCTCATAAAAGACATCCAAAAGAATATTGATCCTTTACCAGAAGTGGTTAACATAATTGCTACAGGGATTGAAGATGAAGTTCCTGCGAGCATTAAAGATGGTAATGTTATCAGAGATGGATATAATGAAGAGCTGGATGAACTAAGGAAAATACAAAGAGGTGGGAAATCATTTCTTACATCATTAGAAGCAAGAGAGAAAGTTCAAACTGGAATAAAGACCTTAAAGATTCGCTACAACAAAGTATTTGGTTATTATATTGAAGTCCCAAAAGCCTCAGCGGTTAATGTCCCTCAAGAATATGAAAGAAAACAAACACTTGTGAATGCTGAGAGATACATTACTCCAGAACTAAAGGAATATGAAGAAAAGATTCTAAATGCTGAAGAAAAAATACTGGTTTTAGAAGAAGAATTATTCGACCAATTATTAGAAAAAATAGCCCAATATGCCACACCAATCCAACAAAATGCCAATTATTGTGCTGTTATAGATGTTATAGGAACTTTTGCACAAAATGCAGCATATTATGAATACTCAAAGCCAGAAATTACGAAAGAAAGCATTATTGAAATAAAGGACGGGAGACATCCTGTTGTTGAAAGGCTATTGGAACAAACATCCTTTATTCCTAATGATACATTACTAAAAAATGATTCAGAAAGAATATTAATTATCACAGGTCCAAACATGGGAGGAAAAAGTACATTACTGAGACAAGTTGCGTTAGTAGTTTTAATGGCTCAAATTGGTAGTTTTGTACCAGCAAGCTTCGCGAGAATCGGTCTTACTGATAGAATTTTTACAAGAATAGGAGCTCATGATGTTTTAGTAGAAAATCGTTCAACCTTCATGGTAGAAATGTATGAATGTGCCAATATCCTCAATAATGCTACAGAAAACAGCTTAGTAATTCTAGATGAAGTTGGTAGAGGAACATCAACATATGATGGGGTTGCTATAGCTTGGTCAATAACAGAATATCTTCATGACCATATTGGAAAGAACGGACCACGAACACTTTTTGCAACACACTATCATGAGTTAATTGAACTGGAAAAAAAAATGCCTAGAATAAAGAATTATCATGTTTCCATCAAGAATGTTAATGGAGATATTCACTTCCTCTACAAAGTGAAAGAGGGAGGAATAAGTGAGAGTTTTGGAATTCACGTTGCTTCATTAGCAGGATTACCAAAGGATGTTATCACAAATGCAGATGATCGCTTATCATTATTACATAAACAAGAATTAGAAAAAGGTATTACGAAGAAAAGTGGAACGATTAAGACGAAATCTTCAAAATCACAAGTTTCTACTATTTATTCAGCATATGAAGAAATTGTTGAGAATGTTTCCAGATTGAATTTAGAAGATACAACACCAGTAGAAGCATTCAATATCCTTAACGATTTAGTTAAGAAAAGTAAAAAAACTTTGAAAGAGAAATAACAACAAATATTGCATCAATTACTTCAAAACAAAGAACTTCTGTGATTCTATGAGTAACAAAATAGTCAAACTAGATAAGCTTACTATAAACAAGATAGCTGCTGGAGAGGTTATTGAACGTCCAGCGTCTGTCGTTAAAGAACTTGTAGAAAATTCAATTGACGCGCAGAGTAGGAAAATCACAATAAATATTCAAGAGGGAGGTAAAAAAACTGTTGAAGTTATAGATGATGGAATGGGGATGGAATCTAATGATGCAAGATTGTCAATTAATCGGCATACTACTAGCAAAATAAATAATGCAGATGATTTATTTTCAATTCATAGTTTAGGATTTCGTGGAGAGGCTTTAGCAAGTATTGTTAGTGTTGCTCAGGTGGAGATAATCACTAAAACAGAAGAGTCAGATTTAGGAATTCATTTAGTGATCGAGGGAGGAGAAATTGTTTCAGACAAACAAGCCTCTGCACCAAAAGGAACGCTCATTAGCGTAAAGAATCTCTTCTTCAATGTTCCTGTTAGAAGAAAATTTCTTAAAACAACCTCTACTGAAGTCAATCACATCACAGAATATGTAACTAAACTAGCACTTGCAAATCCTAGCATTTCTTTCACACTTACTCATAATGGGAAGGATATTCTTACAGCTCCCAAAGGTGATTTGATTGCACAAATTACCGCTATCTTTGGTGAAAATATAGCCAGAGCTTGTTTACCCATCAATAAGAAAGAAAATGACTACACTGTTACAGGTTTTATTACAAAACCAGAATTTTCCCGAAAATCCAAAGACTATCTGTATATCTTTGTTAATGGAAGAGCTGTAACCAATAAAGTCATATCAGAAGCAGTTTTGCGAGGATATGGTACCTCTGTCCCCCATAATAGATATCCTATAATTTTCCTCTACTTCGACTTACCTCCAGATGAAGTTGATGTCAATGTACATCCAACAAAGAAAGAAATCAGATTTAGCAATGAAGCTAAAGTATATGCACTAATTGAATCTGCTACCAGAGAATCATTAGAAAAAAGTGGTTTAAAATTATTCGAAACAGTTACTGAAACAAGGCACAAGCCAACAACTCTAACTTCGATTGAAACAAAAAGTCTTGAATCTTCAAAGAAAAAATTACCTGTTTCTGTTAGTCCGAGAGAAAGACCAGACTATACGATTGTAAAAAGTAAGGAACAGAGAATTGATAAATTTCTTCCTATAACAGATAAGAACATAGAATTACTGGAGAAAAGCTTTGAACGAAAGAAGAGTATTAGAGTTCTTGGGATTATCAAGGATACATACATTGTTGCGGAAACCCAAGAAGGATTATTCTTATGTGATCAACATGCAGCTCATGAAAAAATAAATTACGAAAAATATATTAGACAAATTAAAAAGAAAAGTGTCTCAATTCAGCAGTTACTTGCACCTGTTTCAGTCACACTAAAACCATCTGAATTTGAAATAATAGAAAGTATAAAGGAAAATCTCAAATCATTTGGTTTTGAAATTGAAATTTTTGGTAAGAATGAGATATTAATTCGGTCAATTCCAGCTATTATGGGCGTAACTATAGAATTCAATTCAGCAAAGGACATGATTGATATTTTTAAAACAAATGTTTCAGAAATAAAAGAAAAATTAGATTTAGAAGATTTGGGGTTTATAAAAGAAATAGTATCTATTTTTGCATGTAGAAGATCAATTAAAGCTGGAGATAAAATCACATTAGATAGAGCGGAATTGCTTTTGAAAGAGTTACTGGAATTAGAAGAACCTTTTGCCTGCCCCCATGGAAGACCAACTATCATTATACTAAATGAAAAATACATAGAAGAGCTTTTTAAGAGAGATTATAGATAAGACAGGTGATAAAATGCCAAACAAGAAAATGACAAAAGCTAAGAAACTGATAAACAAAATTGATAGGGCCGCAGGTATTCAGCTTACAATGATTTTACTGATTGTTGTAGCTTATGGAATGTTCTTGTCTGTACAAAAATTTCTCTTTAATTTTGAAAGTTTTAGATCAAAGATAGTTATAATTAATGTCTTACTAGCATCGGGTATTCTTATTGAAATAGTGTATTTCATTTGGCACACATATAAAACAGATAATAAGAAGAACGAAGAAATAAAACCTGCTTCAAAAGAAAAAGCATAGAAAAGTGGATGATTTCAAAGATTATTTTCTTTTTCTCCCGTAAATTTCCTTGATTTGTTGTTCAGTAAGCATAACGGGAATACTTTCTTTTATATCAAATTGATGATTTTCGTCATGTGAACAATATAGCTTTCCACTTTGAATTTCAATTTTGAAACATTCTTGACAATCCTTTAGTGATACATGTTTTTTGATTTCATCAATTTCCTTTATCCTTTCCTCCCCATCATCACTTATTTCTACAAGTTGGATTTGCAGAAAATTGCAATAATAGTTACAAACTACTTCAGTTTGTTCATTTTGCAAAGGGATTGAAATTTTCTCTAATGTCTTCACTTCCTCTGTAATTTCCAATTTCAAAGGCCATGATTTATCAATTGGACATGCCAATAAATCCATTAATCTATGTTTCATTATAGTCACTTTTTAACAATTCAATAATAATGTTTCCTTTAAGATTCCATATTAAAATGTAGATATTACTATTTCCTCATTACTTCAGTAATAAATTTGCTATCTAGTTTTTCATAACGTTCAATAGAACCAATATCTTCCCAATACACATCATCTGGAATATAAGCGTACATCTGCTCATTTTCTACAAACTTGGGAAATATGTCTTTTGATAAATCAATGCTTGTACTGGAATCAAACTCATTGAGATAATTGAATACAATTGGATCTAAAATACTAATTCCAGTATTAACTAGTAAAGGTATTTGGGGTTTTTCCACAAATTTTTTGACTTTGTTAGAAGTGTCAACTTCAGCGGTTCCAACACGTATTTTCCAACCCTTAGATGCTAAAATGGTTGCCCATTTTCCATGATTGATGTGATAATTTACCATCTCAGAGAAATTTACGTTGGTTATAATATCAGAATAATAGATTATCATTTTTCTCTCCCCAATATATTCCTGAGCATTGAGTAAAGCAGTACCTGTTCCCATAAGTCCTGGTTTATCAGGAACATAAATCAAATTCATCCCCAGTTTCTCTCCATCTCCAAAGTAACCTTGTATCTGCTCTTTTTTGTAATTCACCAGCAAAATTATATCTTTAATATCATGTTTCCTGAAATGTTTAAGCACATACTCTAGAATAGGAACTTGATCTTCCCCAATAGGCATCATAACCTTCTGCATATAGTAGGTTAAAGGTCTCATTCGAGTACCTTCTCCTCCACAGAACAATATACCAACAGTATCCGTCATCTCTATAAACGAGTAAATAAGTTATTGATATTTGTTGTGCACTGCTCACAAATTTATCTTCGAGGTTGAGATTTGGCTTTTCAGCTTAAGAAATTCTTATTAACATATAAAACAAGTATATAAAACATGGATGCAACCAGAACATCTACATTGGATGAAATTGTACTTAAGTTACGTGAACATATTGATATGTCTTATTGGAATGGCAGAGGAAATAGACAAACATTTAGAGAGGATGTCAAAAAACTCGTAGCTGATGAAAAACTAACAAAGGATGAATATAATTATTTGCTAAAAAATGAGAGACGGGTTTTGGTCAAAACACAACTTATACATTTAATTCCTGAATTACAATCACAAGATGTTTTTGAAAATACGCTAAAACACCTTTCTAACGTCATTATTGTGAAAAAATATAAAGCAGCTGAAACAAAAAGAGAAGATTTAGAGAATCAAATCATTCGTCAGATTGCTCAACATCTAAATTCAACTTTACATCCTCAGATATCTACAGTAGATGACGGATTTGGTTTAATTAGGCATCTCATAAGCGAGAGTGCAGATATTTCTCAAGAACTTCTCAAGATTTCTAATCAGCTAATAGAAATTAGAGATGCTCTATTGGAAAAAGGTCATAGCCCAATGCTAATTCGTGAAATCGAACAATTATCAACAAAACTAATTTTCGCCTCTAAAAGCAATAATCCCAAAGATATTCCAAGCAAGGAAGAAATATTAAATATGCTAAATGAAATACAAATTAGTTCAGGAATTGAGTAAAAGCACTACTCAATTTTTTATGGTTTTGTTCAGAACAACATTACGTTCTTATAGCAAGCATTTAAAAAGCAAAAGTAAGTTTCATTTTATAAATTGTTTTGGAGAGATGAAAAATTGGATTACTATAAGATAATTGCCTCAGAATCAGTAACAGAAGGACACCCTGACAAAATATGTGATCAAATATCAGACACCATCTTAGACGCCATTTTGGCTGAAGATCCAGATGCTCATGTTGCATGTGAATGTTTTGTAACAACTGGATTAGTTTTAATTGGTGGGGAGATAACCACCACTAAACCTGTAATCATAAATTATGAAGAGATTGTCAGAAATGTAATCAAGGAAATAGGTTATGATGATTCTAGTATTGGTTTTGATTATAGGGGGTGTGCCATTATTAACACCATACACTCACAATCACCCGACATAGCTAAAGGAGTAAGAAAGGAAGAAAAAGAAGAACAGGGGGCAGGAGATCAGGGAATCATGTATGGATACGCTACAAATGAAACGCCTGAATACATGCCTTTACCCATAATTCTAGCTCATAAGCTAACACAAAGATTAACTGAAGTTAGGAAAAGGGGGATTTTACCTTTTTTAAGACCTGATGGAAAATCTCTAGTTGCAGTAGAGTATAAAAATGATGTTCCTTTTAGAATAGAAGCTATTGTTATTGCAGCACAACATATTGAAGAAATCACTAATGAAGAAATCAAAGCAGGTATTCTAAAAGAAGTGATAGAAAAGGTTGTATCAAAAGAATTAGTAGATGATAAAACTAAGATTTTCATCAACAGAACTGGTCGTTTTGTAACTGGTGGACCTCGTGGTGATGCAGGGTTAACTGGTAGAAAAATTATTGTAGACACATATGGAGGAGTAGATTCCCACGGAGGAGGGGCATTTTCAGGAAAAGACCCTTCTAAAGTAGATCGTTCAGCATCTTATGCAGCGAGATATGCGGCTAAAAATGTTGTTGCAGCCGGATTAGCAGATAAATGTGAAATACAAATATCCTATGCTATTGGAGAACCAAATCCATTAGCTATTAATGTTGAATGTTTTGGAACTGAGAAGGTGGATAGAAAGGAAATAAAAAAAGCAGTTCTGAAAGTTTTTAATTTCAAGCCTGGTTTAATAATAGAGCACCTTAAACTGAAAAGACCAATTTACAGGAAAACTTCTTGTTATGGTCATTTTGGTAGAGACTTACCAGAATTTACTTGGGAAAAAATAGACAAGATTAATGAGTTGAAAAGAGAAATAAACCTTTAATAAACACTCATTTTTTTCTTTTTCGATTCAAAAACTTTTTTTATTCTTTTACTTCTGTTGTTCGAAAGCATGAGTAACAGTAGAAATTTCAGTGTCGAAAAGTCAATACAAAAAATTCTTACAGAAGAAAAACCTAAAACTGTAAGAAAGCTTATTCAGAAGACACTAGAGCTTACAGAGGCAAATGAAAAACAAGTCTATCAAACAATTAAAGATTTGGAAAAAAGAAACGCTATTCACCTAGGTTCACCAAAAATTACTAGAAAATTACCCAAAACTATCCCAAATCTTTTGTTTAAGTTGCATTATTTTTCTGTCGAATTTTGGCTTATTTTAGGTCTTTGCGTTCTTTTCTTTATTACAGTACTTCTAATTCCAGAAACCTCACCTTTGTTGTTTTTAAGAGTTATAGTAGGAGGAATATTTGGAGTCTTAATACCAGGTTGGACAGTAGCGAACCTTATCTTTCCAAGATTATATGAAGTAATTGATCAATATGAACGGATTTTGATATCTTTAGGAATTAATATTGGTATAATGATCTTTTCAGGGTTAATACTAAATCAGATATGGGTTATGGAAACGCCTTCGTTTGTCATTATAATTGGATCTCTTACAATTTTTACCTTATTCTTAACTACTCTGTTACGCATTTTAATAGGTGCGGGGAAATTAGAGTTCAATATTTCATTGTCTAGATTCAACATTTTCAAAAAGGGTGATACAAAATGAAGAAGTATCAGAAATTCATTTTAATTCTATGTGTATTTGGTACCACTATAATATTGCACAATCAAATAACAATTGCTCAAAGCCAAGCTGAACAAGACGCATTTGCAGCCATTCAAGAAGCGGATGAAAAACTTACTTATGTATTGGAACTACTTGAAGAAATCTCCAATTATGATGAAGATATTCGCAACTTGATACTACAAACTGATGATGCACGACAATTGATTAAAGAAGCTAAGGATAATTATGCAAATAGTAACTTCACAATTTCTTATCAGAAAGCAACTGGGGCAATTCTACAACTTGATTCTATTGTTGGAGAAATCGATTCTAAAATTCAAAGTAAGACTCAAAACAAGATAATTATTTTTTCACTTGTGGGTGTGCTAGCTGGTTTAGGGGCAATAGTGTTCAGTTTTTTCTTCATTAGTAAAATATATCCTTGGTACGAGAAGAAGAAAATTGAGGAATATAGTAAACTTGAGATTAGGTATGATAATTCCAAAGGGGATGTAAAATGACAAAAGAGAAGAAGAGCTTGATTAAGAAGGTTAAATCTAAACTCACCCAGTCCCAAAAAAATAGAATAATAACATTGTCAATCATTCTTGTTGTTGTTGCATCTATAATTGGAATTTCATCGAGTGTATTTTTCCAAAAAAACCCAGATGGATTCTCAGAGTTTTCTCTTCTAATTTATAATGATTTGACTGAAAATTATGAAGCAAACAATTATCCAACACATATCTATTCTTATGAAAATGTTTCAGTCTATTTTATGGTTAAAAATTTCGAGAATAGTGTAAAATATTATCAATTGCAAATAAAGGTAGTAGAACTTACTCAAAACGTTAGCTCACAACAACCAATTTCTGCAATATCATCCTTTTATCTCTATGCAAATGATACGTTTGAAAAAATCCTATCACCTGCTACAAACGCAGAAAAAAAAGAAACAGGATTGTTTGCTGGAGACTACATTTGGGGACCAACTGAACTTGTATTATATGTAAATGCTGAAGTTGTAAGTAAACTCACTAATCCTAATTTCCTCAAGATTGTATTTGAGCTTTGGGAATTTAATACTGAAAAAGAGAATTTTCAATACACAGGAGTATTTGCTTTTCTTGAATTATATTATTAGGTGACATCTTGAAAGTTAGAATGCTAATTTTGTCTGATATCCATAGCCAAAATATCACTTTACTCAATATTCTCCACTCAGTTAAAAATCTCAAAAAGCCTCCAACACATTGCTTAATTGCTGGAGATATAACTAATTTTGGCACCATTATAGATATGAATCGAATCTTAAACACAGTTACCGATTATTTCAATAAAGTGTTTTTTGTAATTGGAAATTGTGATCCTAATGCTAGAATCGAAGAACTTGAAACAAAAGCAATTAATGTAGAATCAAAAATTCAAGAAATTGAATTCTTTAAGGTTATAGGATTTGGAAGGCATAAACCAATATTAAAACAAAAACTGTTAAATAAGTTGAAAAAATCAAAAGAAAGAGTTTGCCTTCTTACACATGTGCCACCCCACAACACACAAGCAGACATGGTTTCGTTGAATCGACATATTGGTTCGATTGAATTGAGAAAATTTGTTAAAAAGAATTCTCACATATTTTTAGTTGTATCAGGACACATTCATAATTCGCCTACTATAACTAAATTAAATGAATGTACGGTAGTTAATCCAGGCCCCGTCACAACTGGTAATTTTGCGATTATAGAGATTGATTCAGATTTCAAAATAGAGGGAAAAATATACAATTTATATGAGATGTAGAAAAATGAAACAAGAAAATTGTAATCTTAAGTTTTTATCCAATTTAAAAGAATTGAAGGAAGTGCTCCAAAAAGCACAAGAGTATGTTAAAAATCAATTTCAGCTTTATGAGGACAAAATGTCACATTCATTTGATCACATAATCCGAGTCACAAATACGTGTTTAGAACTAGCGCCAAAACTTGATGCACATTTGGATGTATTACTTATTGCGTCTATTTTTCATGATGTGGGAAGACCCATTGAGGAAATAAATGGAAGGTGTCACGCAGAAGTAAGTGCTGAAAAAGCAGTTGAATTTCTAGATGGATTGAATCTCACCGTGCTAAAACAAGATGTAACTGAAGCTATTCTTTCCCACAGATTCAGTAAAAATATTGCTCCAAAGACAATAGAAGCAAAAATACTACAAGATGCTGATGCGCTTGATGCATTAGGAGCAATTGGTCTTTACAGAACCATCAGCTTCAGCTGTGAGAGAGGGCTTAATATGAAAGAAGCCTTAATTCATTTTAACGAAAAGCTCTTTAAACTCCCCTCAAGGATGCATTTCCCTATAACTAAAAATATAGCTAAAGATAAATGTAGCATTCTAAATGAATTTGTTAAAAAAGTGGGAGAAGAATCAAGTAACATTCACTTCAATACCTTTATGAATAATGTATAGTCAAAAAATATTAGGTTTCAAAGCAGAATTTTAAATATAGCTAAATGCATAGATTCTACTGGGATAATATTGTAGTGGTGAACTTATGGCAACTCTTGAACAAGGAGATATGGTAAACATAAATTATACTGGGAGAACAAAAGAAGACAATAAAGTATTTGATACTACATTTGAAAACATAGCAAAAAAAGAAGATGTCTTTGATGAGAAGGTGGTTTATAGACCCTTTACACTTATAATTGGAAAAAACTGGTTACCTGTTGGTCTTGAAGAGGAATTAGTGGGGATGAAGGAAGGGCAGAAGAAAACAATTGAAGTTGAAGCAAAGAAAGGATTTGGATTAAGAGATCGTTCTCAGATTAGGTTAATTCAAAGAAGAGAGTTTCAAAGACATCAAATCAAACCAAAGGAAGATATGAAAGCAGAAATTGGTGGTCAAATCGGGCGCATCTTGAAGGTTTCAAGTAGTAGAGTAAAAGTAGATTTTAATCACGATCTAGCAGGAATGGACTTAGTTTATGAAATTGAAATTGTAAAGAAAATTACAGAAGTTAAAGAGCAGTTCATATGCTTACTCGAAAAAAGATTACCAGGGGTTGATTTTGTTTCGACAAAAATAGAGATTAAAGGAAAGGTCATTGAAGTAGAATTACCAAAAGACACTAGATTCATGGAGTATATACAATTTATTCGAAATGGTGTTACAAGAGATTTAGGAGAGATATCTAATAAGTATGATAAGGTCTCTTTTATAGAATATTATGATGTTGAAAAGAAATAAAATAATTCATTCAGTTATGTATTTACTTTATTTGCTTCAACCAAAACCAGATTATACCCAAGTGGACAGTTGATATCTTTAATACTCTTAATAATTTTAATTTTTGAAGATTTTGTATATTTTATCGGAACACAAAAATCATAATTTTCACACAATATCTCAGAACAATCAATGGGTTTTCGAGTTGTAATTAGATTATCCAAATATTTTTGATTTTCAATTACTATTACATCACTTATCTTTTGCACCTCACAGACAATCATAATCCCATTATCAATCAGACATGGATGTTCTTTATCTCTAATATCTACAACCTCATAAGAAGAACCTTTTTCAAGCTGTTTAATGCAAACTTGGATGAATTGGCAGTTTTTGCAAGTTTGTGTTTCACCTTGATGAATAAAGTGATAGCCTATTTTTGCTACATCCTTTGGTATAAATGAAATTAACATATCTAAGTAGATTGAGAAGTTATCTTCTTTAATATTCTCAAACGTATGTTTAACTAATCACTTCTGTAACACTAGCAGTATTAACTGCAGCTTCATGTGTTAATCCTTCCTTTCCTAGAATTGTAAATCTCTGAGGACGGATTGTATGAGCTATTTTTAGAGCTTTAATTATCTCTTCATCCTTTAAACCAAAGTCCTTTGCTCTTGTCGACAACCCTAGATTTTGCATAATTAATCGAATATTTTCCCAATCTAGATCGTGTAAGTAGGCCATCATAATTGTACCAAGTGCACATTGCTCCCCATGTAAAGCTGGTTTTTCAGCAAATGAATCTAAAGCATGACTAAACATATGCTCAGATCCACTTCCTGGTCTAGATGATCCTGCAACACACATTGCCAAGGAACTACTGATTAGAGCTTTTACAACTATCCTACTATAACCATCAGCTTGACTTTTAATAAGATCTGCATTCTTAGTAATCAGTTGTACAGTCATATTTGATAGTGCGATTGAATATTCACTAATCAGTTCATTTTTCAGTCTGTGTGAAAGCATCCAATCTTTAATCGCTGTTTTCTTCGCAATGATATCTCCACATCCTGCTGCAGTAAATCTATATGGAGATTTATCAATAATTTGTGTATCTGCAATAACTGCAATTGGTGGTAAAGCTTGAATAGAATGTCTCTTATCTGCGCCTATAATTGAAGCTCGTGAACTAGCTATACCATCATGACTTGCGATTGTTGGTATTGAAATGAATCTTTGATTAGATTTGAAAGCCACAGATTTAGCGATATCAATTGGTTTACCTCCTCCCAGGCCAATGACAAAATCAGGTTGGGTTTCTTTGTGTATACTTAACTGCTTATCTACTTCATCTAATGTACTATCCTGAATAATACTTGTATATACACTATGATTTTCACTGTCGGATAGAATATCTTCTACTTCTTTTCCTATGCGTAATCTCAGGAAATCATCTGTAATCAGTAAAGCTTTGCTACCTAATGTTAGGCGATCAATGATTTCTGGTATGCTGTTTAGCATATCTGCTCCTAAGCACAAAAGAGTTGGTAACTCTATGAATTTAAATTCATTAGTAATATTAGCCATTCTGATAAATTATTCTAATAGGTTACTTTTATATTTTAACTTGAAATTGTTATCAATAATCAGGTTGATAGTATTGTCTCTCCAAAAAGAATATGATGTCTTCGAATTAGGCAGTAAATTAGGTTATTTACCATATATGATTGATAGGTTAATAGAAATGCTTGGAGAAAGTGAAACAAAAGAATTAATCAAATTTAACGAAACTACTCTACCTCAATCCATTCGATTGAATTCACTTAGAAATTCGTTTGAAAACTCTGAGAGATTATTGAAAAAGAAAGGAATTCAACTAGAGAAAAATACGGAATTTCCTGAATCTAGAACTATTACAAAATCACCTCATCCCATTGGAGCAACTCCTGAATATCTCAATGGCTTTTACATGTTACAAGGTAAGAACTCACTCTACCCTCCACGAATTTTAGACCCACAAGAAGGAGAACTTATAGGAGATTTTGCTGCAGCCCCTGGAGGAAAAACAACTCACTTAGCACAGTTAATGAACAATAAGGGGGCCATAATTGCGTTGGAAATAAGCGCTAATCGGTGTAGAAGCTTAAAATCTAATTTATCGAGGATGGGAGTCGAAAACACAACTGTTTTCCAAATGGATGCACGTAATGCAAAAGATTTCAATCTACAGTTTGATAAGATTCTTCTTGATGTTCCATGCTCAGGTTCAGGAATTATAATAACTGATCCAACTAGAAAGAAAAGTAAATCTTTGAAAGACATTTTACATTATCATGAATATCAAGTTTCATTACTGACAACCGCTCTTAATGTTCTAAAAACTAATGGGGAACTTGTTTATTGTACCTGTTCTTTGGAACCTGAAGAAAATGAATTGGTCATCTCCGACATTTTGAAGAAAGTTGATGTACAATTAAGTGAGATTGAAGTTAAAGGGAAGCCTGGAATAACAAAGTTCTTTGATATGAATTTAGAAAAAGATCTTACAAAAACAAGAAGATTGTATCCACATGAAACAAATGGAGAAGGATTCTTTATTGCAAAACTGGTGAAAAATGATGAGTAAGTCAAAGTTTCGAATTAGAACGAAAGAAGAAAATAAGCTCATTATGGATACAATGGAAGCTGATTTTGGTACAAAGGTTCTAGTAGTATTCAAAGAATATGATTTTTGGATAAAGGAAGGCAAAGTAAAAGAAGTATTCACAGTTCCTAAAGAGAGTTCAGATTTAATCACAAAAATCGTCATTTTAGAACCTTATTCAGCGGGAATACCTATAGGCAGTATTTGGTCAAATTCATTTCATCTTGAAATCGAAGGAGCAAACATGATTTCTAACTACACATCAAAGAAAATCATCGTTAAAACTGTTCAATTTCTATATGGTAAACCTATATTCAAAGAGAATATTACTAAATATGAAGAAGATTTTGACAAGGACGATCAAATAATAGTTATAGGAGAAAATAAGCTTCTTTATGGGGTTGGTAGGGCAGAAATTAGCAGTAAAGAACTTTCCTCTTTGAAAGAAAACACAATTGTAATAAAAGGATCAAGAAAAAAGCCATTAGATGTTGGCTGGTATTTAAGAGGAGGAAGTTGAAAATTATTCCTAAGAACTTGATAATCAAACTAAAGGAAATTAAGTAATAACACGCAAAAACAAAAAGTATTTAAACACAGTTTAGAGAAGTAATTTAGTTTTAAACTTTGTTTAAGCAAATATGAGGGTTTGTTCTTCAACAAATATTTGTTTTTAAGGAATACAGTAGGTTTGAACACTTTGAGTTATAAAGAAGTATTAGAAAAGATATCTGAAGACATACATAACGAACTCCCCGATAACTCTGCAATTACTACAATAGAATTTGAGGGACCAGAGGTTGCAGTTTATTCAAAGAAACCCCGGGTGTTGGTTGACGATGAAACAATTGTAAAGGAATTGGCTAAGAAGTTAAGGAAAAGAATAGTTATTCGTTCAGATCCTAGTGTAAGACTACCAAAGGATGAAACAATTTTCGCGATAAATGAATTAGTTGGAAAAGAGGGAGAAATAACTAATATTGATTTTGATGAACTGGTTGGTGAAGTAATTATAGAAGCATTGAAACCTGGTGTTATAATAGGGAAATCTGGTGAAATGTTACGTAACATAATTGCAAAAACATTATGGCGACCAAGAGTCATGAGAACCCCTCCAATCGAATCAAGGGTTATAAAAACCATAAGACACCTTTATCAAGAACATTCAAAGCAACGTCAAGAAGTCCTTAGAATAGTTGGGAAGAGGATTCACAGACCAATAATTTATAGAGATGATACAATAAGAGTTACAGCTCTAGGTGGTTATGCAGAAGTAGGGAGAAGTTCTTCCTTAGTACAAACTGGAGAAAGCAGAGTACTAATTGATTGTGGAATCAATGTTGGGAGTAACACCCCAAATAATACTTTCCCCAGATTTGATTTACCAGAATTTGACATTGAACAACTTGATGCAGTTGTGATATCACATGCTCATCTTGATCATTCGGGTTTTGTTCCTTATCTGTTTAAGTATGGATACAAAGGCGCAGTATACACTACACGACCCACTAGAGATTTAATGACAATGTTGCAAATTGACTATCTTGATGTAGCAAATAAAGAAGGTAAAACATTACCATATGAACAAAGGGACATCAGAAATTCAGTCTTACATACTATTGTATTAGATTATGGAGAAGTAACAGACATAACTCCAGATATACGACTAACTTTTCATAATGCAGGTCACATAATTGGAAGTGCTATTCCTCACCTTCATATTGGAGAAGGAGTCTACAATATTGCTTTCGCACAAGATATAAAATTTGCTAAATCCAATCTATTAGATTCGGCTAATGCAAGGTTTCCTAGATTAGAAACATTATTTATTGAATCAACTTATGGCAAACCACAAGATATTCTTCCTTCAAGGATTGAATGTGAAAAAATGTTGAGAAACATAATTCATGACACTATTCAAAAAGGAGGTAAAGTTCTAATTCCGGTACTTGCAGTAGGAAGGGCTCAAGAAATACTTGTAGTTTTGGAAGGTCTAATGAGGTCTGGTGAACTCCCAAAGATTCCAATATATACCGATGGTATGATAAGAGAAGCTTCAGCAATTACAACAGCTCATCCTGAATTCTTATCAAAGAGCTTGAGAGATAGAATTTTCCATGAAGGAGAGAACCCTTTCCTAGCTGAGCAGATGAAACATGTAGGAGCTAGTGAAGAAAGGGAGTTAATCATTGAAGGTGATCCAGCAATAATCTTGGCTACAAGTGGTATGATGAATGGAGGACCCAGTGTTCAATACTTCAAAGCTCTTTGTTCAGACCCAAATAATGCACTAATCTTTGTAAGTTATCAAGGTAAGGGAACTTTAGGAAGTAAAATCAAAAAAGGGATTACAGAGCTTCAAATGGTTGAAAATAGAAAAACTGTGATATATCATATAGAAATGGCCGTTCATAGTATTTCTGGTTTCACTGGTCATAGTGATAGAAGGGAGTTAGAAAATTATATTCACAAAGTTACTCCAAAACCAGAAAGAGTTGTTGTTATTCATGGGGAAGAATCAAAAGTAACAAAGTTTGCATCATGGATATATAAAACCACAAAGAGAGAGAGTCTTGCTCCTCCTAATGGAACAACTATAAGATTAAAATAAATCAACATCTAGAACTGAAATTCCCAAATGGAATCTTTGAGATGATGGAGATTCTTAATAACCTTCCCTTTATTGGATTTTGAAAAGTCTTTTGAGGAGATTAACGATTGCCCTATGCCAATTATTGAATTTGCCCTTTCTTCACGGATGACAACAATTGAACCTTCTTTTATCTGTTCGTCAAAAAAGACAATTCCTGGAGCCATAACATCAGCTCCATTAGTAATAAATCTAATTGCCCCAATATCAACCACAATTTTAGGGAGGGAATAAGCATGTTGTCGCAAAAAATGGATTGTAGGTATTTTCATATTTTCATGATCAAAAACCCATATTTTACGATTATTAACAATAAAAGTTCCAATATC
>JAUWJS010000153.1 GCA_030607575.1 Candidatus Heimdallarchaeota archaeon
CCTAGAACGATTAGTAATTGACCAGAAATATAGGTAAACATTGTTATTAATCTTTCATATCTGAATTTTTTGACAAATTTCCCAATTCCATTGAAAAAATCAGAAACCGCGAACAAACAAACTCCGAGATACAAAATTATTGCACCTAATTGATAATTGGGCCATCCTTCAGGCAGAAACAGAAATGTTGAGCTGATACACATTAAACAAATAACAAAGATATACGCTGTAACAGCTTTAGTCATCTTTCCTGCGTTTTTAGTTATATAAGGATGTGCAATTGAAGCTGCTCCAATAAATGGTAAAGCTAAGAACATACCCCACCATTGCCAGAAAACGAATCCTCTAGCATTGATAATAAAAGTCACTATATATGAAATATGCGCAATCGAAAAAGCGCCGAGACCAAGTTTCAACCCTAAACTTTTCTTATTGGTATTAGGTATCATTAAGAAAACATCCCCTAGAAATCCAAAGACTAAAGCTATTATAAACCAAACTTCATACACTGAAAAATTCAAAAGAGACGAAACAAAAAATGCTAATAAAAGTGGCATCAATAATGGTTTTGTTATAAATCTAGCTAGAACAAATTTATCTTTTCCATAGTCAACTAAAAATTCACCTATTAAATGTATGAAAGAGACAAAAGCAAATACGATAAGTAGAATAAGACTAGCTATTTCCATTTAATTTCAAAACAAGGAAAAATGAATAATTTAAAAACTATGCTCATCTTTCAAATATCCTCTGGAAGATGAATAGCAATTTTACAAACTTCTCTTCCATGTATTATAGATTCAAGAACTTCTACCTTAATCTTATCTCTTCCCTTTTGGAAAAAACCTTATTAACCCTCACTCATCCTCAGATTCATGCTCCCTTTAATTCAGCTTTATTCTATACTTGAAGAAGAAAGGTCACGTATATTGGAACGATTCACTAAAGTAGCTAAGAAACATTTCAACTTTAAGGAAGTTAAAGGAACATGGAGCTCTGAATTGATTTTCAGACACATTTTAATGAGTAATTATTGGTTACTGCGTAATCTTCCAGGTGGTGAAGAATTAACACCTCCAGCAATAGCTCTTAATCCGGGTCAAGAATCAGGTAATGATGTTAGTATTGATCATCTTAGAGATTCTTTCCTTCTTGTTTCTGACATTATCAAACAGAGACTTTCATATTTACAATCTGCTGAAGAGGAAGAAATAATAGAGACATTCAGAGGAAAAAAACCTCGTCAAACAGTTATTTTGGGCTTTATTTACCATGAACTTAGACATTTAGGTCAAATAACTTGGCTATTCAAACGATCCACTGGATGGTCAGATAAAGAAATATATTCTAACTAAAATCTAATCCAGCAAGATCATTCTCTGTGGACAACACTTTTTTGTGCAAAAACGAATGATAAAGTTATGAATGATATTTCTGTGTGTTTAACTTTTGATGTAGATGCTGAAAGCTCTCAAGTCAGAAAAGGAGAAGATCCTGTCAAAATCTCAAAAGGGCAATTTGCAATTCAGAGAGGAGTACCAAGGATTTTAGATTTGCTAAAAAAATATAATATACGATCTACTTTCTTTGTTTGTGGTTGGGTTGCTGAAAAATACCCAGAAACCATCCAAAACATAATTTCTGATGGTCATGAGATTGCTGCTCATGGATATTTACATGAAGAATTGGACACACTTGAATTTAATGAGGAAACTATAGTTCATGAACACACTAATCAAATTCTTGGGGATTTAGCTGGAAAAATTAGAGGATTCAGAGCTCCCTACTGGAAATTATCTAAGTACACTCTTACAATAATCTCAGAAATGGGATATGTTTTTGATTCTTCTTTGATGGATGAAGATAGGCCTTATATCTACTCCGTACCTGAATCACCTAAAAATTTAGTTGAATTTCCTGTCGAATGGTATCTTGATGATTGGATTCTTTTTGAACATCATCAACAACCAGCAACAGCTGTTTTCGAAATATGGAAATCGCAATTTGATGCAATACAGGAAATTAAGGATATGGAGGATAGTCGTAGAGTTTACACTCTTACGTGTCATCCAGCATGTATCGGTCATGCTTACCGCATCCAAATGCTTGAACGATTAATACGATATATGAAGTCTAAACAAGCAACGTTCTCAAAAATACATCCTATTGCTGTTGAATATCTGCTCTGATTCATGCAGATTTCTTTGGAGTAAATTACTGAAGTAAGTGTTTAATTCACAGCAAAGATCATGTTTTTCGCCGTAATTTCAATTAATATTCTATTGAAAACTGTTCTAAAAAAGAAAGAAAAAGGAGCGATTACGATACTCCAAATAAATTTGTAATCCAAGGTACAAATGAATCCCAGAAGAAACTTATCAAACCAGATAATGTTCCAAAAGCAGAATAAACAAATAAAACAATAGTTTGCCATTTGGAAATGTTTATTCCGAAAATTGCTTCCATTTTACGTTTGTAAATCTTTATTGGAATGTCAATTGTTCTTAGTATACGATAGTTTTGTTCAAATTCAATTTTGATGTTACTGTCTAAATCCTTTGACCATTTAGTAGGAGTGATAAAGAATTCAACCACAATTTCCTCCAATTCAGGATGAAAATAAACAGTTCTTTGTTGTGGTGCTAAGGATGCAACATGACCAATTGCAATAGGTCTAACAATCAATGCACCTTTCTCTAACCCATGTATTCTTGTGGTAGCTTCAATAATCTTTTCACCTAATTTAGTCACATTCATTGAGAAGTACTCTGCAGATTCTTTGTCAACTGTTATCTCCTCAATAACTACTCTGTCCTCAAACTGTTCATCTCTGATCAAAGTTATCTTAAGACGAAATACTTCATCTAAACACATATTTCTTGGAATCATTATTGATAAATCCCTAGAAAACCCTTCAAATACTTCTTTTTCAGCTGCTTCCCCAAGAGTGTCTTCATCCACCATTTTTGCTGATTCTTCTCGTTCACCTAGCATTTCAACTTCATCTTCTTCTTTTAGCATTTCGACTTCTTCTGCTTCATCATCATATTTAGGTGCATGTTCTCTACCAGCTAATGTGACTCTATCAGCCATCTCTTCATAGTATTTTTCATCCTTAACAGATTCAACGTCTCTCATCCTCTTTGAACTAGAAGGGCTAGGAAATGGCAGGCTTTTTTTAGCTCTTTTCGTTTTTTCCTTTCTTTTCATTTTTCTACTTTCAGTTTCCTCAGAATCCACAAAAGCAGCTAAAGCTTTATCTCTTACCGGTCTCCTTGGTAACAGTGTTTTTCGATCTTTTAAACTGAACAACCTATCACCAAAATCGATTTTTTTGGCTGTAATTCCTATTACTATTGCAAACAAAGCTGTTGCAATAAAAATAATACCTAACAAATAGAACGTTGGTCCCCAATTGAATGCCATAAACTATCAATATCGCATGTTTCAATTAAAGTTTATGGAAAAAAGTTGTTTCTGCAAAAATAATTTTTGTCGGATGTTTTACCAGCGTCATACATGAGTATATAAAAAAGATTTTCCTTTACGGATTGGGGTTCTAAGTATGAAAATGAGAAATGAAAAAGAGACAATTTTCATTAATCAATTTGGGGTTCGTTTTAGAAGATGTGAAGTCTCAGAATGTATGTATTGTGTAGACAAATACGAAGTTTCAAATGGTGGATTAATGTCCAGTAAGAAAGGCACACCTTATTTCCAAGGTAATGTATGTAATTGTTCTCTTGATGATCAAATTAGCCTCAAGGAAGCAGCCAAAGTTCAATGTTATCCAGTTGAAGTTGAAGATAAAATTCATAGCGATCATAGCAATCTGGAATTTATACGCAAATTAAGAGTACAATAAAGAAGAAAGGTTATTGATGTTTCTAAAAAAATCTATAATCATTTCTCAAAAAGTATATGTTGAGAGTTAGAAAAAGCTTGTATTCTTAAAATAGAATTCTGAATCAGAATAGATTAAGCAAAATCAGTTGGTTATGTAACAAATTTTAAATGAACAAGGGACAATTTAGCAAATCTATGACAAGAATTAATTTAATTGAAAGAGATATTCAAAAAACTATTTTCATTTTTCTCATTCTTTCTTCTTTCCTATGGATAATCCTAATGGGGTTATCAATATATTATTACCCTGGTGGAAGTTTTGGTGACTCCACAACAGAAGGGTTCAGCTTCTTTTATAATGCAATCAGTGATTTAGGAAGGTTTACAGCAGTAAATGGAGAATCTAATTCTGTATCCCGTGTGCTATCAATAATTGCTATAAATTTAATTTGATTAGGTATAGCACTTTACTTCTCGGTCATCTGGAGGTTTTTCAGAAAGAAAAAAACTACAAAATGGTTAAGCATATTTGGAAGCATTACTGGAGTTATTTGTTCGATTTCATATTTTGCTTTAGCTTATGCTGCAGCAGATAAAATCTATCCCATACATAAAAAACTTCTAACTATTTTTCCAGTATTTTTCTTCATTAGTGTTAATCTATACATTATCGTCTTCTTTATAGAAAGGGAATTCCCTAAAATCAATGCTTATTCCTTTGTAGCCTCGATGGTAGCTGCAATAGCTTTAACAATAACAGTTGTTATAGGATTTGTTCAGGGAGGAGAACTTGATAAAACAGGTCGTAGAGCAGGTAATACATTATTGAATTTCATCCAAATCTTGACTTATGGTCTTCAAGGATTGGGGCCTTATATTTATATTCAACGCCAATCTAAAACAGAGATAATGACTTAGATTGCTGAAAGACAAACTTCTAAAGAGAATCTTCATTTGTCTAATTGTTATCACTGTATTAGCCAATCTACTTTTTGGTCTAGCAATCCACTATTATCCCGGAGGTAATTTTCTTAACCCTTCAGATGAGGGATTTGATTTTCTATATGGAGCTATGAGTGATCTAGGAAGAATTACGGCTTATGACATGAATTTTGTACAAATTCTTTAGAAGTGTCTATGACACATCATGGGGACGTCACATCCCCTCCTACCCCGCCCACACTTCGAGAGAGAAGCGCTTACGGATCGCTTGTTACTGTTCG
>JAUWJS010000098.1 GCA_030607575.1 Candidatus Heimdallarchaeota archaeon
GACTACCTTTTTCACAAAGTCATCTTTAACAAAAGGTGTATTATAAGAAGGTGGCAATTTCTGTTTTTCTCGAAACTGACAGTTACGGAACTTTAAAGAGCAAGATATATATATTCCCCAGCACTAGATTCTAATAGGTAAAAGATGGGGATAAATGTGAGTAAAGAGGTCATAAAAGGTAAAATAAGAGATTTAATCGAAAAGTACAGTCAGAAACCAAGTCAAGAAAATGCTATGAAACTTGGTAGGGCTATAGCTACTGATATTTCACCAATAGAAGTCAAGAAATGGCGTTTTAGAATGGCTTTGGATGTTGTTACGCCTGATATGTCAGTCTATTCTACACTCAAAGCATGGTCGTCTATTACAATGTTAGAAGATAACTTACCCGCAAGTATGAAAATAACAACTGTCAAGGAAATGTTAAAAAATCCAGATCTTCAAACAGATGTTTTGGATGAAATCTTGCAAAACATATTTAGTAGAAAAGAGATTCCCCGAGATTTGTTAAATTACTTAGCACCAGAGTTTAAAAAAGCTTCAAGAATTTCAGAAGAACTAAAATCTTATGTAAATAATAGATGAATTGCTTGAATTGATATTTCAAGCTTTTTTATTTGAATAAATTTCAAAGAAGGTCCTTGTAGTACTTTTAATCATCCCATGGCTGATGCCATATTGTAAGAATTGATAATTCTGTACTTCTAAAGCTAAAATATTTTCAAACTTCTTTAAATTCAGCTCTTCAGAAAATTTATCTATTGCTTGTTCAAAACATATTTGAATTTCTTCATCAGTTAAAGCTTCTAATCTCCAAAGGATTAAACATCTTGAGAGATAGAGACTAAGTTCATCTATATTTCTTAACTTCTGATTTTCATTTTGAGAAAATAGATAAAATAATATTGACCCTATTCGAAACATTTCGTTAATTTTTTGTGGTAATTTTGTTTGTTGATCTATAACTTCAAAAAGCTCTTTGAACGACTTAATTCTTTCAATAGGTTCACCTTGTAAGGTTACGTCCTCTTCCAAGCATTCTAATTTAAAATCACATAACATTTGATGAAATTCAGTGATTTCGTTAGTAACATAGTCTGGAATTTCTTTCCCTAAAGGATATTCACGAGCAAGGTAGAATAATTTGTGGAGAACTCCACTGATATAATTTAGTAAATTTGGACTCGAGTTAGTATTTTGTGACCATATCTCAGTAAGGAATTCTATTAATATACTATATTGTGTATGAACATTGACATTATCTACTAAGATATCAGTAAGAAATTCTGCAGATATTTGGTTAAGACTATCTCTTATTAACAGCAAGGATTTTGATGAAAAACCGTTCTCATAAACTTGGTCGTAAATTTCATCTTCTATATCTATCATATGTACTAACAAGCTTAAATCTTTTTTTTATTATTGTGGTTGGACAAATATTACCTATTTTACAAAAAATAGAATTTCACCAAAATGCTTTTGTAGTTACTTTAGATATCAACACATGGATTTCTCTATCTTCATTCCTACGATAGAGATAGGACCTCCTTACGTTGGACCTATGGCGGGGCTTCGTAGGTATGCATATTCATTAGTACACTCATTAGCGAACCAAGGAATAGACATCTATGTTGCAACCACAACAAAACTGTCCTCCGATGATGAATTATTGAATAGAGAAAATATCCATTTTTATTATCTTCCAGAGCAGATTTCTGCTAGAGGAGCTTATAGTACTTTAACACATTTCTATGCTAAAAACCATCGAAGTTTCTCAAAGCAAGCATTTGATGTATACACCGAACTGAGTTCAGAAGTTGATATATCCTTGATTCATGCAACTGAAGTAGCGGCATCTTATTTTGCCAAAGCTAAAAAAAGGAATCAAATCAAAATACCTCTAGTTGTTTCTGTACATGGAGCAGTAACAATTGGTAATTTCAAATCAAGAATGTGGGTAAAACGACCATATTCTAGACTTCTTAGACGAATTGTGAAACACTGTGATAATATAGTAACAACATCAGTTTCTTTATTAGAAAAAATTAAAAGGTTATCAAAAAGTATGAAAGAGAAAGTAATAATTGTACCTCACTCACTAAATTGTAAAACTTTCTCACAAATTCCAAAACTTGAGGATCTAGAATCCTTTAGAGACAAATATGATGTTGATCAAGGAAAATCTATTGTTTTAATGCAGGGTCCTTATATCAACAGAAAATCCCAACACAAAGTGGTTCAATTTTTCCCTGAGATACTTAAAAGAAATGCAAAAATTATTTTTCTAGTTGTTGGGGATGGCCCCCTTCTGTCAAAAATAAAAGAAGATGTTGTAAATCTTGGGATTGAAGATTCAGTTATAATAACAGGATATATAGATGATAAAGAGCTCCTATTAGCATTTCATATAAGTGACGTTCTTCTTTATCCTGCTGAAGAAGGTAGTTTTGGTACTCCACTTATTGAAGCTATGGCTTCTGGTTTACCTGTGATAGCGGTTGATAAACCCCCAATGAATGAGATGATACCCCCTAAATGTGATTGGTTATATCCTGCAAATGATGAAGTTGCACTAGTTGACACGGTATTAGGTATAATTAAGAATAAAGAGAAAATCCAGGAAGTAGCTTTCAAATCACAAAAACACGCTCTAAAAAATTTTGATTATCCTGTAGTAGGAAAAAGACTACTTAAGGCATATACTAAAATTATTAAGAAATCAAAATGAATATGGATTCAATATTGGTTGAGGTATTTTTTCTCATCTTAATTAAAATATACTTAAATACTGGTAGAGTGACAATTAGTATAATAAATTGGTGAAAAAAAATGTCCAAAAAATATTTTTGCCCAAATTGTGGAACTTCTGCTGGTCAGGAAGATAAGTTTTGTTTAAATTGTGGAAAAAGTTTAGTAAAGGATTCAGCTCCATCTTCAAAAGCTCAAAAACCTCAACATGAAGCACCTGCTCAACAAGCTCCTTATGTTCCACCTCAACCTTATGCACAAACACAACAATATGCTCCAGCTCAACCAATGCCAGTATCTGGTGGTATTCCTAAGCATGCATACGCTCAGTTAAGAGCTAGTTATGGTGATAGAGTTCTAGCTTATTTCATCGATGGTTGTATTTCTTCTTTCTGCCCACCTCTAGGGTGTTTCAGAGATATTATTCCTTCAGCTGGTAAAGGTTTTGGAAAATCGGCGATGAATCTAATGGTGGTTGATTATGATACAGGATTACCAATTACTGCAGGACAAGCATGTGTTCGAACAATTTGTTTCATTAGTGTAATAGATGTTTTTCTTCCTTTATGTAATGATGATGGTAGAAGAATAGGAGATTTTGTAGCTAATACAATAGTACTAGAAGATAGAAGCTAACTTATTGCATATCCAATACATTGATGATGGAAAAATGGTTGACTATTTAGCTGAAGAACTTCAAAAAATGTTTAAAGATCATGATTATACCAGTATAATCAAGTTAGCTCATAGAGAACTAGATCAAGAAATGAGTAACATAGATAAAAAAAACTATTACTTTGTTTTAGCAAAAGCACATTATTCCTTAGGTGAAAATAAGCAAGCCTTTGAGAATATTAAAGAAGTGATGGAAATCCTAAAAATACATCAACTTCCTAGGAAAGAGGTATTTGATGCAAAAATAGAATATGCAAAGATTCTCAGACGTATAAGTGAAAAAAAACAAGCTATGGAGATCTATTTTGAATTACTTGAATTTCATGAATCTTCACTCAACGATGAAACTAGAGCTGTAATCCACCATAATTTAGCTAATCTCCATATGGAGCATGGAAATTTTGAGGAGAGTAAGAAACTCTTTCAAATAGCATTATCAATAGACCAAATTCACAAAAATGAAGAAGGTCAGGCACACACATATTCTAGTTTGGGGGGAATGCATTTCTATCTTGGCGAGTATGATGAAGCCATTGATTATTATTTCAAAAGTCTAAATTTGAGCAAACAAACTAAAGATATACTAGGAGAAGCTACAGTTTCTCTAAATCTTGGTTCTATATATGCAAACCAACTTAACGAGGAACTTGCCAACGAATTTTTGAATAAAGCTGAAGAAGTATTCAAGGAAATTAATCATGAGAAAGGACTCCACAGCATACTTAATACCAGAGCAAGATTGTATTATAGTCTGAAGAAGTATGATCAGGTAATAACTAATTTGGAATATTTAGAAACCAAGAAGGAAGTTGATATTACTAGAGCTCAAATTTCTCTTATTAGTATTTTTGCTGAAGCACTAATAAAGGAAAAACAAGTTTTCAAAGCAAGAAACATAATTAAGCTGGGAATTGATGGTATTCATCGTCTGACACAAGGAAAATTTGCTGAGATATTACCAGATTATGGAAAATTAAAACAGAAGTTGAGTCAGGTAGCAGTTATTCAGAACAAACTAGATGAAGCATTAGAGATACTTAATGAGCTTGAAGAGATAGGAGAAGAAATAAAAGACAAGCGAAGTCTTATCGCAATTTACCATTCTAAAGCACAAATATATCTTAAGCTAGACGATCATAAACAAGCTACAGTATTTGCAGAACAAGGAAGGGATTTAGCAGTTAAATACAAAGATTCTGCCATAGTAGAAATATTAGATTTGCTTTTTGAGATATACTTTTTACAAGGAGATTTTCGTGAATGTGTTAAAGTTTTGAAGAACATATCCAAATATGTTCAAGTAAAGAATAAACAGAGATACTCACTTATTCTTAGAACTTTCTATCTACTAGAAAATATTAAGTTAAAAACCATAAAAGATGAATTTTCTGTTTTATTGAGTTTCTCAGAAATTGAACGTTCTTTGTATATTCTACAAGAGACATTATACAACATTCTAAATTTTTCTTCGACTGAAAAGAAAGAAGAAATGCTTGAACAAATGATTGTCAGAATAAAAAAAGATACAGAAGAAATCAATTCAGAAAATGAAGATGAACCTCCTTTAGAGGAGGTGTTGAAAATCTTATTTTCTGATAACAGGAAATTGAGTGATTTATCTATAGCAGAACTACTTACCCAACTAGATTCAATTTTTTTCAGTATAAAATATGAATATATCTCAGAAAAACATCTTCAAAAAATCGATTGGGCGGAAAAACTTCCAGAAGATTTTCAGCCAATAATTAAACAAAAACAATTAATTTTGATAGAATTATTAGAAAAGCAATTTAATTTCAAAAACATGAAATTTGGCAATCATCTCCTTGAACAAAAGTTTAATCAAATGTTTACAAGAATGGGTGTTAAAATAGCAAAATTTCAAGACAAGATTAGCAAAGAGAACTTGTTAATACTACAGTATTTGGCAAGTAGTATTGTCACAAATACATTGTATGTGATTTATTTAAGTGATAAAGATGAAGCAAAAGGAAAAAATGTCTAGAAGAGAAAAGTGGATGCTTTCTCCATATAGATTAGCTCATCATCCATTGTGTAAGAATTTCGATGATCACATGTATATAATAAGGGGTCACAAAGTGTGTAGAGGATGTGTTAATCTCTATGGCGGGATGATTGCTGGTTTGATTCTAGCACCTATAATGGTTTTTGTTCTTAAAGTAACATTTTGGATGGCTTTTGTTGCCACAGTATCTTTATTCATTTTTACACCCATAAGTGCTTTTCTTGAACCTCCCCGTTTAATTAAAGACATAAGTCGTTTCTTTCTTGGAATTGCAATGATTTCAGCAGGTTTATCAGTTATCCTTTCAATAGTTACTCTTGCTCAGGCAATGAACTGGTGGGCTTTTGTAGTCATTCTGATAACTCTCTTTCTCTACTTTGTAAGCAGAGCTTATTTTACAGGATTTAGAAATAGGAAGAACGAACAAGTTTGTAGAAACTGCGATCAATTTTATCATCCCAGATGTGATGGAATGGTTGATGCTGTTGATAGAGCAAAAGCAATAGAGAGCTTCAATAAAGGAGATGCATTTAGCGAGCAGTAGATTTTTTAATGACTTACTATCTCTAAAGTATTTAAGAATTAAAAGAGGAAATAAATTGGATTTCTCATTACCTACAAAAATAGAAAATTCTGACATCATTGGATTAGCAGCACTTTTTGTCTTTGTTCTTCTTTCACTTTTCATCGCTGAAATTCTAAGAAGAAAAGACAAAGTATCAGGAAGCACCTCAAGGAAAATTGTTCATCTATCTGTAGGGAATGTAGTTCTCTTATTTCCTTTTGTTTTTACCAATATATGGTTTGCATTGATAGGACCGTTTTTCTTTATACCTTTCACTTATTTTACGGGTCCTGGCTCCCCGATTAAGAAATTCCGATTGAAAGGTGTAAGCGAAGGACATACTTATGGTACAGTTTTTTATGCAATTTCTTTAACTACTCTGGTTATCTTATTCTTCAATCCAGATAAAAACAATCCAACAAATATCATTCTTTTTGGAGCATTCATGCCTCTAGTTTGGGGGGACGGGATAAGTGCTGTAATAGGCTCTAAGTTTGGGAATGATAAATCATACAATATTTTTGGAGGAACAAAAACATTACTAGGAAGTTGGGCTGCAGCTTTTGCAACCTTTGGAGCTGTTACAATCAGCTGTTTAATCCTTTCTCAAACGGTTGTATTATCTGTTTATCTAGGATTGTTGACTGGTTTCATTACAGCTTTTGTAGAAGCATTAACTCCTAAAGGATTTGATAACATTGCGGTTCCAGCTGCAAATGCAATTGTATTATTTATTCTGTATAAAACTTCGTTTTCCTTTGTTTCATCACTGTCGAATAATGCTATAATAGCAGGGGCAGCTGTTGGTTTGTTATTAGCTGTTTCTGGAATCATTCTCAAGGCATTAACCTGGGATGGAGCATTAGCTGGTTTATACTTTGGTTTAGTAATTCTTGGTCTTGGTTCATGGACATGGGGAGTTATGTACATCACATTTTTTGTTCTTGGAAGTGTAACTACTTTTCTTGGAAAAGACAAGAAGAAATCCATAAGTCAAGAATTTGAGAAAGGCGATACTCGAAGAGATAGCGTTCAAGCAATGGTCAATAGCGTGATACCTGCATTTTTAGCTTTCTTAGTGATACTTTTTAGAAATCCCATTATCACTGTCATTGCTGGAGGTGCAATTGCTGTTAGTTTAGCTGATACTCTAGGAACAGAAATTGGTGCTTTATCTAAATTCAAACCAAGATCATCCATCAAACCATGGGTTAAGACTGAACAGGGATCACCTGGTGCTGTATCAATACTAGGTCTTTTAGCTTCAGTCTTAGGAGCAGTAATTATTGCATTCTCAGGATTTGGAGTTAGCTTTATTGATAATTATACTGTATTTCCTACTTCAATGTGGGCTTTCATTATTCCTGTAATTGTTGGAGGTTTAATAGGTTCATATTTTGATAGCATTTTTGCTTGTACTATTCAGAAACTGAACAGATGTACTATATGTGAAAAAATTACAGAAAAAAAAGTACACTGTGAAGTGGAGACAGAATATTATTCTGGTGTTAAATGGCTAAGAAATGATTTTGTTAATCTTTTTAGTATAATTGTAGGAGCTATTGTTTCTCTTTTGCTATATTTCATATGGATGTTTTAATCATTTATCTGATAAACATTCTATGGCAGGTAAAGGAGCTCCTCGCATAACATCAAGGCTTGCACCACCACCTGTAGAAATGAATGACATATTATCTTGATAACCGAATTTCTCAATTGCTGCAGCACTATCTCCCCCACCAATAATTGTAACAATCTTACTTTCAGCTAAATATCTAGCTATTTCTTTTGTTCCATTTTCAAACTCTTTCTGTTCAAAAACACCCATAGGTCCATTCCATACGACTTGCTTTGATTCTGCTAGAATTCGATTAAAAATTGTGATGGTTTCAGGACCAATATCAACACCTATGTCATTTTCTCCAATTTCAGTTACAGGAACAATTTCAATTTTCTTTGGATTTTCAATTTCATCGCAAACTAGTACATCTTTTGGGATAAAAATTCTGGTTCCATGAGTTTCATCTCTAAGATAATTTCTGATCTCTTCAAGCTTAGATAAATCCTTGACAGATTTTCCAATTTGATAGCCTTCAGCTAGAAGGAATGAATAAGCCATACCACCCCCAATCAAGATATTGTCTGCTAAACCAATTAGATTCTTTATCACTCCAAGTTTGTCTTTAACTTTTTTTCCTCCTAAAATTACTGTAAATGGTCTTTGAGGTTTTTCTATACAGGATGACAAGAATTTCAACTCTTTTTCTACAAGAAACCCATATCCCTTCTCTTTGAAAAATGAACAGACTCCATAAGTCGAGGCATGTTTTCTATGAGCTGTAGCAAAAGCATCATCTACATAGACATCAGCTAGTTTAGCCAATTTTGTTGCGAATTCTGGATCATTCTCTTTCTCTTCTTTGTGAAATCTGGGATTTTCCAGAAGAAGTATTTCTTTGTTCTTCAAATTGGAAACTTTGCTTTCCACTTCTTTGCCAATACAGTCATCTACTTTAAAGACATTAGTTTCTGGAAAAAACTCATTCAATTTCTTGTGAATTGGACCCATTCTAAGAGATTCTACAATTTTTCCGTCAGGTCTTCCAAGATGTGATATCAGAATAATTCTGCAATTCTCTTTTAGTAAATAGTTAAGAGTAGGTAAAGTATTTGCTATTCTTCTTGAATCTGTAATTATTCCATTCTTATCAAGTGGAACATTGTAATCGACTCTTACTAACACTCGCTTATTGACAACATCTAAATCTGTGATAAATTTTTTTTCTCTAAATTTGAGGATATTTGACAAATCTCTCACTGAATAATCAACTTTTTTTGTTGGGTTATTTATCAACATGAATTACTTCACCTACACATAATTCTAATGTCCCATAGGTACTAATAGACGAGTAAAAAATGAATAATAAAAAGATTACTCACTATCTTCTAAACAAATTTCGTGAGTATTACCTATAGTAAAAAATAGAAACTAGTAAGTATACTATCATATAATGAACCCAAAAACAGATGATTTAGGAGAAGTAAAACTATCGAAGGCAAAAAAAGAGGATGTTAAAGATATTGTAAAGATTTGGGTTGAAACTATAGATTGGCATTCACAAATTGATGAGGATTTTACCTTAGATAAGGATGGAAAAATAAACTTCGGTTTTATGGTCTCAAAAGCATTACATGAGCCAACGCAGATAGTTTATGTGGCTAAAGTAGAAGAAGAAATAATTGGGTTCTTATTTGGTTATACGAAGAAACATTCAGGTTTCTTCAAGAAACGAGTAATAGCTCATATCTCAGACATAGCAGTAGTTGAAAGTTTTAGGCGACAAGGAATTGGTACTAAACTGATGGCAAAATTCGAGAAGGATTTTGCCAGAGAGAATCAAGCTGATGAATTAACCTTGTATGTGCATCTTCTGAATGAAGGTGGGGCAGAATTTTATGAGAAATTGGGTTATTCTGTGAAATTACTATCAATGAGAAAGAAACTAGAGCACTAAGAAATAACTACACCTAGAGCTAAGTGATTTGTTGGAACAAATTCATCATTCTGTTTTTGAAACCCCATTCCAATTCCAATTGGAGAAATAGCAACTTCAACTGACCCAACGGAAACCGACATTACAATCTCTATTTTTGTTTTTGGAAAAACTGTCTCATCTAATTCGAATGAGAATTCTCTTGCTCTTGCTGGTGAAAAACTAGTTTCATAGATTGATTCAGAATCAACCACTAAA
>JAUWJS010000011.1 GCA_030607575.1 Candidatus Heimdallarchaeota archaeon
AAGCCATTAAAGCGGCTTCTCCTACAGCTGTAGCCCAATCATAAAGAGAACAGTTAGCAACATTCATTCCAACAAGTTCACAGATCATGCTTTGATATTCAAATAAGGCTTGAGTTGTTCCCTGAGAAGTTTCAGGTTGGTAAGGGGTATATGCACTATAAAATTCAGTTCTTCTAAGAACTTCATCTTGGAGCGCAGGCATATAAATATCTAATACTCCACCACCCATGAAAGACCTTACTTCTCTTGTAGTGATATTTTTACTCATTTTTGCCTTAATTGCCTCTAAAAGTTCATATTCACTCTTATAATGTGGTAAATCCAATTCTCCTTTGAATCTTATTTCATCAGGAATATCGGAATAGAGCTCTTCGATACTTTTGAGACCCAAATACTGAAGCATTTCATCGACATCTTGTTGACTATTTCCTAGGTAAGGATGTTCTTTGAAACCTTCTGTCATTTTTGTTCCTCTTTGTTAATTGATAAAAATAGAGGGGGAAAAATTCTCCTCTTAAAATCTAATGAGAACCTTCTTCGATTTTTTTCTCAATGAGCTTAACGTAATCTTCTGAGTTGAATAGATGATCAATTGGACCAGTAGCTTTGAGCTTCAGAATCCAGCCTTCACCATAGCAATCTTCAGTAATTGGTGATGCATCATCTTCTAAATCTGAATTAACTTCTACAACTTCGCAATCAAATGGAGAATAGAAATCAACGACAGCTTTTAGAGCTTCAACAATACCCATTGAATCTTCATTACCGAAGGTATCACCTACTGCAGGAAGTTCTACATACGCAAGTTCACCTAGTTCGACACTAGCATAATTGCTAAGGCCATAAATCCAGATGTCTCCTTCTTGAAGAACCCATTCACTTTCTTTAGTGTAAAGAAGTTCTTCTTTTACAGTATATTTGTCTTTTACTCTTATGTCACCCATAGTAATTCCTCTATCATTTATAGGATTGTTTTAACGAGAAGAAGTTTAGTTTATAAAGATTATTAATCCTATACAGTACTGATTTGAGAGGTATATGACTCTGTTTTAGTATTAGTCTAAGATTATATAGAACTACCAGTTTTATAAGTCTAAAATTATATGACAATACCACTCATCATTTCTTTTTTCTAAGACAAACTTGTGCATAGTAACAGCTTTTACATCTGTTAATATCTCATATTTGTCATAATCAATATCATCACCAAAAGCTTTGCACGAGAGTTTGAACTTATCATTTTCTTCGATTTCAATTTCATAGTCTTTGAATAAAACAGATTCAACATCCTTAACAAATACCAGTTCTCCTAGAAAATCGTACAATAATAGATCTAGGGTATCAGATTCGATTTTGAATTCCCAAACGCGTATTGCCTTGAATTCCTTGACGTTCACCATAGCTTCCATCATAGCTATTCCTGCACCTCTGAAAAGTTCAGAGAGGTTATCTGCATTAACTTCAAAAGCAAAATCTGATTTTACTTCTTCAGAGAGTATGTTGTATTTGAACATTGAACTCAGAAAGGAGAAATATATTACTAATAAAAATAATCCCTTTGAAGATATTTTCTGATAAACCAAGAGGTTTATTAAAACTAACAATTTCTTTACATTGAGAAAAATGTCAAGCGATAACATTCCAATGAAACAAATTGATGAAACAACTTGGGAAGTCCCCACATCATATAAAAAGGGTATGAGAGTACCTGCAAGATTGATTGTAACTCCAGCTCTAAAAAAAGGACTTGAGGGCAAAGTTGTAGATCAGATAACCAATGTAGCAACTCTTCCTGGAATTCAGAAATATGCAATAGCTCTTCCTGATGCACATGTTGGATATGGATTTCCAATAGGCGGTGTCGCTGCAATGGATATGGAGGAAGGAGTAATTAGTCCTGGAGGTGTTGGTTTTGATATCAATTGTGGAGTACGCATGCTCACCACAACCTTAGAGGAAAGAGATGTAAAACCTAAGATTAAGGAGCTTGTAGACAAGCTGTTTCGTCGTGTTCCTGCAGGAGTAGGCGTTAAACTAACTCACGACCCGTATTTGGCAAATATATCTCGTTCAGAGTTTGAAAATGTTCTAGAAGATGGTGCACAGTGGTGTTTGGAAAAAGGTTATGCTAGAGAAGAAGATGTACGTAGAATTGAAAGTCAGGGAAAGATGCCTGAGGCAGATTCTTCAAAGGTTAGTAATAAAGCACAGAGTAGGGGGCTTAGACAACTAGGAACACTTGGGTCTGGTAACCATTATTTGGAAATACAAGTAGTGAAACCTGGAGATTTGTTTGACCCAGAGAAGGGTAAAAAATTAGGTTTGAATAAAAACTATCAAGTTACTGTTATGATTCACTGTGGTTCTAGAGGATTAGGTCATCAAGTTGCTTCAGATTACTTAAGAACCTGTTTAACTGCAATGACCAAATATAATCTTCCAGTACTTGATCAAGAACTAGCTAGTGTCCCTATAAACTCAAAAGAAGGAGAGGATTATTTTGCAGCTATGAGTTGTGCGTCAAACATGGCTTATGCTAATCGCCAAGTAATAACTCATAACGTTAGACAAGTTTTCACAGAAGTCTTCAACCAAGATGAAGACGAATTAGGATTAGATTTGATTTACGATGTAGCTCATAACATTGCCAAGATTGAAGAGCACAGAATTGATGGTGAGAAAAAGAAATTAATGGTTCATCGAAAGGGAGCTACTCGAGGATTTCCACCAAATCATCCTGAAATTCCTCAAGAATATAAGGAAATTGGACAACCCATCATCATTGGAGGATCCATGGAAACTGGTTCTTATCTTTTAACAGGGACCCAAAAGGCAATGGATGTAAGCTTTGGCTCAACAGCTCATGGTGCAGGACGAACAATGAGTAGAAGCAAAGCAAAAAGGCAAATAAGGGGAGATTTCCTTCAACAGAGAATGAGAGAAAAAGGGATTTATGTAAAAGGAGCATCAATGCCAGGTTTAGCAGAAGAAGCTGGATTTGCATACAAAGACATTGATGAAGTAATTAATGCTCTCAAAGTATCTGGACTTGGTCATCCAATTGTAAGAGTAAAACCAATCGGCAATGTTAAAGGATAGTTCTATCCTCTATCACCTTTTTCTTAAATCTACAATTTTCATATCTAGCTGGACTTCTTTAGTCCAAGTTTTTATTATTTCGAGGGTTTCATCAAGATTTTCCATTTCAGCTCCAGAGGCTCCTTTATGGCCTCCCCCTGACATTGTATTTGCAAGTAAATCTACTCTGTATTTTTCAACATCTTTGATTGACATTGCTCTGTTTAATCTAAGACTTATTTTGGTTTCTTCTGGGTAGACAGTAAGATATGCAATCCCCTTTACTCCTCTTTTCTGTAACTCTGATGCTATAGCTGCAGTATTATAATGAAGAGGGCCATCTATAAGAATAATAAAATCAGTAATCTCAATTTCATGTGCTATATTGAAAGATTCTTTTCGAGAATTTCGTAGTCTTCTTACACGATGTAAAACATCCTTTTCCCATAAACCATCTAACCCTTTTGATGCCAATAATTCTATAACAAAATCATGTTCAGTGATTGTAAATGTTGATTTACAAACATCTTCTAAAAACCAAACTCTTTCATCCCAATCATACTCACTTAAATCATCCTTAATTTCCATAGGAGATGGTGTGCTATAACTTGCTGTATCAGTAATTTTGGTGATTTCAGATAATTCAACCAAGAAATCTGGTAATTTATCTCCAAAATAATCAGCAATAAGAGTGGCTCCACTTGGTGATTTAGGATCAAAAATAGAAACTTTTGCCTTAATTTCCACTCCTTCGTTAGATATATGGTGATCAAAAAAGTAGTCTATTTTGTTTGAATTGAAAGGACTAAGATCTAATATTGCAAACCAGTTTGCATCTATTAACACCTGAGAAATCTTATCTTCCTTGAGTAAAGGATAATCTATTGGAATAAAAACTAAATCTTCATCTGCAAAGAGATAACGAAACAAAGCTGCTGAAACTAAACCGTCAGGACAATTGAAGTGGTAAGCAACTTTTTTCTTTTTACTTGAAGTTCTCTTTAGAACTTCAGCACCATATTGTTTCTTTTTTCTTAGAATTCTATCTAAAGATTTTTCACTCATATTTTGTCACCAACTAAGTTTGCATAGATTCTTATATTCTTTTGGAGGATTACAGATAATTCTTCTAGTTTTATATTTTTTATTTCTTCAATTTTACTTAATACTTCAGGAATAATACCTGGAGAACCTGTTACTCTTACATTATCTATGGTGTATTTAACATTACCATCTGATTCTGTCAGAATGCGATTTAAAGGTGTGTTTTTCAAAACCTCTATATGAGTGGAACCTGTAAGAACTGAAGGATTGATGCTAAAAAAATAATCTCTCTCTAGGAATTGATTAAAAACTTTTTTTGGCCCAGAATACCAATGTATCAGGATATTTTCTGAAAGGATTTTGTAAGATGTAAGAATATCTGAAGCTTCTTCTTCAGCTCCTTTTAGATGGATATTTACAGGCAATCTGTTTTTCTCAGCTAGCTCTAAGAAAAATCGAAAGTGTTCTTCCTGGTATAGATAACGTTCCTCTTTTTTGATGAAATGATGATCTAAGCCTATTTCACCTATAACTATTATTTCATTATCGTGGATAATTTGTCTGAATTCTGTTTTAAGTTCTTCTCTCATTTGTGTTTTTGCTTTCCAAGGATGAATCCCTATACCTGGAATTATTCTTTTGAATTCTTTGCGCATTTCAAGGATTTTGTAAGATTCGGAAATCTTAGAAGAAACCCCAATAACGTATTCCAAACCTGATTTTTTCCACTTTTTCATAGCGGTAGAAATATCAAAGTCTTTCATGAAATCCTTATCTGCTAAATGGCAATGAGCATCGTGAAATTTCATTATTCTAACTTCAATCACATCTTTTATATCTTTTCACATTAATTATACATATATGACAAAAGAACTCCTGCCCTTAGAAGAGAGAATCAAACAGCTTGAACAAGAGGTAAACCGTTTAAGAAAATTGCTAGAAGCACATATGAAAGATCATGGTGTTTCACCACCATTTCAACCTGGAACCCCCCCAGATAGGCCATATAAACCAGATCGACCATATGAACCAGATCGTCCTGATATTGGACCACCAAAAGAATTCTAGCATAATTGAATTACTGAGTTGAGAGCAGAATGCCAAAAGATGACTACGATACAATGGTACGTAAAATGATTAAAGGAAGCGAAGTTGTAGTTGAGGTTTTAGATGCCAGATTTCCAAGTTTATCAAGATCTGGTCGATATGAACGAATGGTTCACAGAGACCCAACAAAAAAACTATTGATTGTCTTGAATAAGGTTGATCTTGTTCCTGATTATATTGTAAAAAAATGGAGAAGAATTTTAAGAAGTGAAGGATTCAAAGTTATACCAACTTCAGCTCGAGAAAGATTAAGCACTTCAATACTAAGGAATGCAATCATTTCTGCGGTTCATGAGGATATGTTCTATATTATAGCTTGTTTTATAGGTATCCCAAACACTGGAAAAAGTTCCTTAATCAATATTTTAAAGGGGCGATCAAGTGCTCCAGTTGCCCCTATCCCAGGATTCACTAAAGCACTACAAGCTCTTAGGATAACTACAAGATTAAAGATTTATGACACACCTGGAGTGATTTCAAAGAGATTATCCATGGCTGATCAGATACTTCTTGGTATAGCTAAACCAGAAAAACTCTCAGATCCTGTCAAAGGTGTATGGTCGTTAGTACAAAGTATTGATAAAATTAATTCTGGAGCAATTAAAAAAACCTATGAAATTGAATACGAATCTCCTCCTGAATTTTTGGAGAAATTCGCTGAAAAAAGGCACAAGAGGAAAAAAGGTGGAGATTTAGACCTAGAAACAGCTGCTCGAGTTTTTCTTACCGAGTATAATAATAAGGCTAAGATACCTGTTTGGGAAGATCCTGATGAATATTTGCGTCTTAAACAAGAAAAGAAAAGCGAAGAGTAGGTAAAAAGAAAAAAAGAAAGCAAACTATTTGTCTCTTTTCCAACCCCATTTGGTTGGGTCATAGATTGGAAGTTTATGGATAATAGCTTTTACTTGTCTACTTCTAATTTGAACTAGAACTTCTTTTCCATGTTCAGCGTATTCAATAGGCACAAAACCCATTCCAATACCAGCCCCAACAATTGGGGATCTGATACCATTTACCATGGACCCTATTTTTTCACCAGTCATGTTTAGAATTTCATAGTCTGCTCTTGGGATACCTTTCTCAAGTAATTTGATACCCACATGTTTAATTTTTACACCTTCATTTTTGGCTTTTAGAATAGCTTCTTTACCGAAGTAAAATGGTTCTTTGTCATGCTTACAAAACATGGAGAAATCATATCCGGTTTCAACAGGGTTAACTTCTTCATGGATATCTTCACCATAAAGTGGTAATCCTGCTTCGATTCTTAGTGCATCTCGAGCACCTAAACCACAAAGAACAATACCAACATCTTTACCTGCTTCTAGAATAGCATTCCAAACCTTGATACCTTTTGAAGGGTCTTGTAAATCAGAATCAAAGATAACTACTTCGAATCCCATCTCACCAGTATAACCAGTACCAGTGAATAGACATTTACATCCTTCAACTTCAGCTTCTACCATTTGCCATCTACCGGTGTCTGGGACACCTAAATTGTCTAAAATAACTTTGTAATTTGGGCCTTGAACTGCAAACATAGTAGTTTCTTCTGTCCAATCTTTGAACTCAAGAGGCTCACCTGTGAACTCTTCAAAGATTTTTACAAACTGTCCTATCCAAGCTAAAACTTTTATTGTTTGATCACCAGCATTGCAGACATTAAAGAAATCTGTTTCGCTTTTCTTACCAATGATAGTATCGTCTCGATAGCCACCATTTTCATTAAGATAATAGGTGTACCCACATTTCATGTCATCCATCTTTGAAATTTCTCTGGGAGTGAGAAGTTCCAGAAGTTTAGAGGCATATTTGCCCTTGAGAGAATAACGTCCCATGTCTGTGACTTCTACTATTGAAACATTTTCTCTGGTAGCCATGATTTCCAAGTCAATTCCTGTATAAGAAACTGGAAGATAATACCCTGCAAAATCAGTCATTTTAGCGTTGGCATCTTCATGGACTTTCCACATTGGAGTTTTTTTCGATCCCATAATTATAACCTTCTAATTTATTTTGATTATCTGGATTCGACTTTTATTTTATAGATAAAAATGTTATCCATTGTAGATATATTGTTCAGAGACGAATAACTCCAAGTTTTACAATCTCTACTTAAAAATCTCGCAGAAATCTTTTTCAATGTAAATCTAGATGATTGAAATTATGCAACCACCTGTTGAACCATTTAAAATCAAAGTTGTTGAACCAGTTATAATACCATCAGAAGAAAGGAGAAAAGAAGCAATAAGAGAAGCGGGATTTAACACATTTTTGTTGCTATCTGAAGATGTTTTTATAGATTTGTTAACAGATTCAGGAACATCTGCTATGTCCGATAATCAGTGGGCGGGAATGATGATGGGAGACGAAGCTTATGCTGGAAGTAAGAACTTTTATCATCTTGAACAAGCAATAGAAGATGTTCTAGGATTCAAATATGTAGTTCCAACTCACCAAGGAAGAGGAGCTGAGCATTTGATGTTTCAACATCTTGTGAAACCTGGTCAAATTGTTCCAAGAAACATGTATTTTACTACTTCAAAATTACATGTAGAGATTCCAGGTGGGAAAATGGTAGATACTATTATTGATGAAGCTCATGATCCAGACAATCTACATCCTTTCAAAGGTAATATGGATTTAAACAAATTACAAGAATATGTTGATGATTATGGACCTGAGAAAATTGCCTGTGTTAGTGTTGAAATGAATGTCAACATGGCTGGTGGACAACCTGTTTCCATGGAAAATCTCCGCAATCTAAGAGAATTTTGTAATAAGTATAATCTCAAGATTATCTATGATGCTACTAGATCAAGTGAAAATGCTTATTTCATAAGAGAAAGAGAAAAAGGATACGAAAATACACCAATCATTGACATTTTAAAAGAGATGATGAGCTATGCTGATGGTTGTATCCATAGCTCAAAAAAAGATTGTTTAGTCAACATTGGTGGTTTCTTAGCTACTCATGATAAAGAGATATTTGAAGGAGCTCGAAATATGGTTGTGGTTTATGAAGGACTTCATACATATGGTGGAATGGCTGGTCGTGACATGGAAGCAGTTGCAAGAGGTTTGCGCGAAGGTGCACAATATGAATATTTAAACTATAGAATTAATCAAGTGAGATATCTAGGTGAATTGCTGAAAGAAGCTAATGTTCCTATTGTAAAACCCATTGGTGGTCATGCTGTATTTCTTGATGCTTTAAAATTCCTTCCACATCTTGAAAGAGAACAATGGCCAGCACAAACGTTAGCTGGTGCAATCTATGAAGATTCAGCTGTCAGAAGTATGGAAAGAGGGGCTGTTTCGAAAGGAAGAGACAAAGAAACTGGTGAAAATGTATTTCCTGCTTTGGAACTAGTTCGATTAACAATCCCAAGAAGAGTTTATACAAATACTCACATTGAATATACTGCTGGCTCCATAATTAGTCTCTATGAGAAAAGAGATACAATTCCTGGACTCAAGATGGTTTATGAACCAAAATACCTTAGGTTTTTCCAATCAAGATTTGAGCAGATAGAACTTTAGTTTTCTGCTCTCGCTTTTCTAATTTTTTAGTATTCAACTTTAAACCTTTTTGCTTTACCTTTATGGCTGTCAACAAAGATTTTCTCTCCATCTGGTCCATCTATGAATTCAACAGGCTGTCCAGGAGATGCAAAGGGCAAATCCTTTGGAGCTATAAATTTGTAATCTCTATCATGTTTATAGATTTGCAAAAGCTCTGCTGGATCATCATCAGCTGATCCAATAAGGACAAGTTTAGCTCCGATTTGACTAAACAAAGAAACTCCCCAATCGGAGATGTAAAAGCCAATTACATCTTTGAAATCTTTAATTGGTTCTTCAGTTTTCTGTTTGAACTTTTCTTTCTCCTTCTTAGTTACAAAGTTAATTATTTTGAGTATTCCTTGAAATAGTGTTAATGCGGGACCATTAACTGCATTTGTAAGAACCACAACAATTATTTTCTTATCCTGAACAAGTCCTGAGCTAGTAATAAATCCTGGATATCCTCCACCATGCCCAACAATCTTTCTAAAATCTTGTAGTTCTGAAATACTAAAACCTAAACCCCAATTAGCTTTTTCAGCCTTGTACTGTATTCTTTGCATTTCGCGTTTGATATAATCTGGAAACAATATATCATTCCCTAGAATGTGAGCTTGATAAAATTTGATTAAATCCTCAACGGTACTACTCAAACCTGTTGCTGAGTGCATTATTCTAGCTGGAACATGTCTGAATGCTTCTCTATCTTTTTTTGGGTATTTTATTTTATATCCTGTTGAATGTCTTTGACTGTTGGTTTCGTCTACATCAATTACAGTATTTTTCATATCTAGTGGATCTAAAATCTCCTTCTGGATGTAATCAGGATAGCTTTGACCAGATATAACTTCGATAATTTGACCTAAGAGAGTAAATCCAAAGTTAGAGTATTTTAAAATCTCACTTGTCTCAAAGAAACTAATACCTTGTTTTACTTGGGTTTTTATTTCCTCAATAGATGGGAATTCATGATTAGACCAATGTGCTGTTTCTCCATCTCGAGTCATCCCACTAGAATGACTTAGCAGATGTTTGATTCTTATTTGATCCATATTTTCATCTGTTTCTGAAATAAACCAATCTAGGTGTTTAGACACTTTATCATCAATTGAAAGTTTTTCTTCATGATAGAGTTTCATAATAGCTGTAGCGGTAAACAATTTTGAATGAGAGGCTATTCGGAATAAATGTTGATTAGTTAGTTTCTCTTTATCTTCCAATTTAGAATAGCCATATTCTTTTTGGAAGATTTTTTCATCTTCAACAAAAATACCAACTGAAATACCAGGAATTTCTTTAATAAAAACTTGATAATCAAGCCAATTATCAATGAGATGTAAAGTCTGTTTGATCATCTCTTTGTCTGACATATCTTGAAGAAAATATATGTATTAAAAACTGTTACTATGAATTATATATCACTTCAATTATTTAGAACAGAGATTCATAACCATGCTGTAACTGACAAAATCTCAATTTTCAAGGCTTCCAGATATATTTATTAACGATGAAACAGTTGAATTGTAATTGTATAATATGAAAGCGAAAACTAAACAAGTTATAATATTAGTCACTTTAGTGATTACAAATCTGTTTTGCATCGGTGTTCAACAATACTTCCAATCACCTGTGCAAGCTGAAGATTGCACCTCCTGTATAAAGGAAGTTCCTATATTTAATGAATTACAAAGTGCATGGATTATTCTTGTTGGAGATACAGCAGATCATAACGCTATGATGCAGCTTCAGAATGCTGGTAATATGACTTACGAAGTTCTAAGAGGTAATGGATTTACTTCAGAGCAGATATTCTATATGGGTCCAGAAGTTGATTCAATAACCCAACCTTATGTAAATTGGTCTTCAACTACAGCTAGTCTTGAATATGCAATTAAAACTTGGGCACCACAACATGTTAGTTCTAGTCAAAGTTTAGGCATTGTCCTCATATCTCATGGTGACACTGATGCTATTGCTCTGATGGTGGGTGGCGTTCCTTTGTGGAAATCTACATTTAATTCATATCTGGATACTTTTGAAGCTACTTCCGGATGCAAGAGAATTATTCTTATTATAGAAGCATGCTATTCTGGTTCATTTATTGATGCTGTGAGTAAAGATAATAGAATAATTGTGACTTCAGCACATAAATTCAATGGTGCAGCCTTCAATGTTCTTAGAACAAATGGAGCTTTTACAGAATCTTTTTGGTCATCAATAGCTTCTTGTGATACTATCGGAAGAGCATTCGAAAAAGCTGTTATTCACGTCAGAAATATTGGTAGTAAACAAAAACCAGTGATTGATGATAATCATGATGGTCTGGGAAATACTGTACCTCCATATAGTATTTTACCTTTGGGTGGAGATGGGAACGATGCTCTAAATGTAAAGATTCAAGGTGTACATACAGAATGCTATCCTAAAATAGAAGTAGGGAAAGTACCATTACATATATATGAGATTTGGGATCCGTTTTCTAGTGTATTTAATATTGAAGTAGAAGTAGGAAGTTCTACAGGAATAAGCAAAGTTTTAGCAAGATTTGTACCTTTAGGTTGGGAGCCAGTTGATCCACTGGATGGATATCTGTACCCAATTAATGATGCTTCAATAAAAATGGTTGAATTAGAATCTCCTCTAATGAATGGTGTTTATTCAGGTGATGGGGCGTTTGATGGTCTTGCTATTGGTGATACTTTCAAGGTTAATATTATAGCTTATGATGAGAATGGAATGGTCTCTGACATTGTAAACACCTATCTTTCCTTCAATGCAGATGGAGAGGCTCCTCCAGATACAGAAATTCCTTCGATTGATATAATAAACCCACCTCCAGATTATTCTCTCTCTGGAATTGTAGAGCTAATTGCTCAAGGTGATGACAATCAGGAGTTGGAGAGTATTGAACTTTACATTGATGGATTACTAGTTAATAGTTCAGTTATGCCTGATTATTATCCATATCCAACACTTCAGTTCATGTGCAATACTAGTCTCTATGATGAAGGTATGCATAATATTACAGCTGTAGCAATAGACAAAGCTGGGTTATCTAACCAAACATCAATGATAGTTAAATTTGATAACTTGAATAATGAGATAGTTTACTATGTTGCTGCTATTGTAGGCGGTGTTATTATCATAATTCCTTCCATAGCTATTGTAAGATTCAGAAAGAGAATCAAGAAAAGAAAGAAGTAGTTCTTTTCACTTTTTCTTCTTTATATAAGCAAGAATAGAAATGAACTCATAAACGATATTTGCGGCCAAAAGTGCTGTAATTTCAGAAGGATCAGAAGCTGGTAGAACCTCAACAACATCAAACCCTATGTAATTCAAATCCTTCAATGCCCTAATTAATTTCAACGTTTCTCCACTTGTAAACCCTCCAACTTCAGGAGTTCCCGTTCCAGGTGCATACGCTGGATCAACGAAGTCGATGTCAAAGGATAGAAAAACTTTAGTTTTTCCTATTCTATTTTTAATTCGTTCTATTAAAGAATCCAACCCTATTTCTCTAATCTCTTCTGTTGTAACAACATCAAATCCTAAAGATTTTGGAATTTTTAGATGCTCTGGGGAATAAATTGATCCTCTTAATCCTATCTGTATAGAATTATCAGCAAGTAAAAGATTTTCTTCAACTGCTCTTTTAAATGGTGTTCCATGATTATATGGCTTACCAAAATATTCGTCGACTGTATCACTATGAGAATCAAAATGCAACAAACTCACTGGACCATGAATCTTGGTTATAGCTCTCAATTCTGGTAAAGTTATTGCATGGTCACCCCCAAGTAGAATGGGAATTATTCCTGCTTCTAAAACAGGAAGCAAACTCTCTTCGATTCTTTTGTACCCCTCTTCGATATATCCTGGGACAACAGGTAAATCTCCATAGTCTATCCCTGAAAGAAATTCGTAAGGACTAATGTTCAATATTGGATTGTGGTGTCTAAGTAAAGCTGATATTTTTCTAATTGCTGCTGGACCTTCTCTTTGTCCTGTTCTAAAAGAAGCCCCTGCATCTGAGGGTACGCCTATTATTGCAAAATCTACTCCTTCCAACTTTTTTATAAAAGGTAAACGCATGAATGTTTGTATTCCTGAAAATCTAGGTGATTTTATTGGATCAACCGGCTTATATTTTTTCATCTTCAATCACTAAACACAAAATATGATTGTTTTTCTAACTTATATAATGTTCTAGAAAATTAACATTATAACAGAACTATAGGAAAGAAATAAAAAGATGAGTATTAACCGCTCATCACTATTCATAGTTATTTTTGTCTTCTCAACATTTTTCTTGAGATCATTTCTAAAGCCTGAGTGACAGGATAAATGGTCTCGTTTACCGCTGGTGCATAACACAAATCAGATTGTAGTAACTCAAGGAATGTCATTTCGTTTTGCATTCCTAATGAAATTACATTCAAATTATCTGTAATTGAATCGGGACCAATTGCTTGAGCTCCAAGTATCTTTCCAGTATTCTTATCTGCCAGTATTTTGAAATACAATTCTTCAGCATCAGGCATATATGGTGGTTTGTTATGAGTCTTAATCTTAGCAGAAACAACCTCAAAACCTGCGTCTTCTGCAGCTTTCTTGATAAGCCCCACTGATCCAACTCTAAGGTCAATATATGGCACTATGAAATTATTCATTGTTCCTGGAAATGTCAAAGTTCCTGGTTTAGCGATTGTCATAGCTGCTACTCTCGCCATTCGAACGCAACAAGTTGCTATTGCTGAATTGATTGGTTTCTTTGAAATTAAATGAGTTGTCTCAGCACAATCACCTACTGCAAGTATGCTTGGATCAGAAGTTTTCAATTCTTCATCAGTTACAATTGCACCAGATTCTCCTATCTTTAATCCTGCTTCTTGTGCTAAAGTTACTTCTGGTTTAATTCCTGTAGCTGCAACAACAAAATCACATTCAAAATCTCCTTGATCTGTTGTGATTTTTGTTGCCATACCATTTTCATCTAAAACAATTTCATTAATTCCTACTCCGATAACGAATTTTAGCTTGGGTAGTTTTTCTTCTAGAAGTTTTACAGTTTCATTTGCATAATCTGGATCTATAAGAAGACGCATAAGCCTAGATCTTGCTAGAACAGCTGTTTCAATACCTCTATGAGCAAGTTCTGTTGCTACTTCAAGACCTATTGCAGAAGCGCCTAAAATGACTGCTTTGGATGCCTTAGCTGCAGCTTCTCGAATTTTTGCTGAATCTTCGATCCATTTTAGAGCATAAACATTTTTTCCATCAGCTCCAGGTATTGGAGGAAGTTTAGCTTTGGAACCAATACAAATAACAAGATAGTCATACTCAACTTCAAAAACTTCATCATTTTCTAGATTCTTAACACTTACTTTCTTATTTTGACGATCAATTTTGAGAGCTTCATGACGACGCAAAAAGTTTATCTTCATCATATCATAATTCAAAGATTCGATGAGAGGACTCTCATCTTCCCACAACCCACCAATCGCATAAGGCATAGCACAAGGATGATAAGCATCATAATTCTTCTTGTCAATTATAGTGATTTCTGCAGTTCTATCCCATGCACGGAGAGTGGTAGCTGATGTCCAACCAGAGGACCCATGTCCGATATAAACAACTTTCATGGTCGAAAACTCCAGTAAGTCTTTATTAAAGTTACGAATAAGTCACGAAACATTGTGCAAAAGAGGTTCTCAGGTCAGACCTGATTCAATTTTTTGTAATTGATTGAACAAAAAAGATTGATGTATAATTGTCAAAGTGTGCCTATATTGGAAAAAAGTAGAACGGTTCAGGTAAGATCTAACTCTAGTTTCTCTAATGGTTGAAATAGCTCAATTCCTGTTCTTTCTTTAACCCAACTAATTATGTGTTGATATAGTTTATTGTAATCAAATTCCTTATTCTCATTCTTTCCTGGTATAACTAATTGATGTTTCTCTCCAATTTCAATGGCTTTCTCATATCCTGCTGCTGCATGCCTTAAGACTGCACTCATTGGATCCCAGGTAAGTACTCGGAATAATCTTTCTTGGGAAAGCTTAGTTCCATCAGCTAAGATTACTTGTCCCGCATGAAGAGAGTAACCTACACCCACTCCTCCACCACCATGATATGAAACCCAAGTTGCTCCACTTAATGCATTCCCCATCAGATTTAGAACAGGATAATCTCCAATAGCATCACTACCATCTTTCATACCTTCAGTTTCTCTATTGGGGGACGCAACGCTACCTCCATCAAGATGATCTCTTCCAATCACAACTGGAGCTTTGAGAATTCCTTCTGCCACGAGCTTGTTCATTAGCATTCCAAAAGCTGCTCGCCCAATAAATCCTGCCCAAAAAACTCTTGCTGGTAATCCATTTTCAAATGGGATATATTTATCTGCTAACTCTAACCAATTCACTAATTGTTTGTCATCATAAAATAACTTCTTTGCATAGTCATCAGTTGTTTTAATATCTTGAGGGTCATTACTCAAAGCCATCCATCTGAAAGGTCCTTTTCCTTCACAGAAAAGTGGTCGAACATACTCTAGTACAAATCCTCCGTAATCAAAGGCATCTTTCACACCCAATTCATAGGCTTGTTGTCTTATGTTATTACCATAATCAAATGTTTCTGATCCTCGCTTGTTTAGCTCAACCATTTGACTTACATGACGAATAACGGTCTTTCTAGATTGTTCGATATATTCTTCAGGACTTTCAACTCTTAGAATATCTGCCTCCTCATAGGAAATACCCATGGGGTAATAACCATTTAACAAATCATGTGCTGATGTTTGATCAGTTAGAACATGAGGAGTGATATTGTTATCAACAAGATACTGTAGAAGGTCAACAGCATTGCATAAAACTCCTATAGAAATGGATTGATCTTTAGCTGCAGCTTCTCTTGCAATTCTTATTGCTTCTTCAATAGATTCAGTCTTATAATCAAGATAAGGTACTCCTTGATCTCTTCCTGTGTTATACATTCGATCTATTAGATTTGGATTTACTTCAGCAATTATTGCGATTTTACCACACATTTTTATTGATAGGGGTTGTGCTCCACTCATTAAACCTAAACCTGCGCTAACAATTAGCTTTTTCTCAAAATCCGATAATTTCTGATAATCCGCTTTCTTTTCTGCAGCTTTGATAGCCGCTGCAATTGTTTCATATGTTCCTTGAATAATGCCTTGCAATCCTATGAATATAAACGAACCAGCTGTCATTTGTCCATAGACAGATAATCCTGAAGCAACAAATTCTTCAAAATTAGGAGCCCAATGAGGAACAATGACACTATTTGTTATTACACATCTGGGGGCCCAGCGTGTTGTTTGCATCTTACCATAAGGAATACCTGATTGCAAAAATAAAGTTTCATTTGGTTCTAAGCTTTTTAAGAGATTAATGGTCTCATAGAAAGACTTCCAATCTCTAGCTACTTTGCCAGAACCACCATAGATGTACAGTGATTCCCAGTCTCTCCCGTTATGCAGATTTGATATCATTGCTCTGATAATAGCTTCAGTCTCCCATCCTGCCTTAGTACTAGGTTTCAAAGCCTCTTCTCCTTTTGGAAGGGGAGGAATTTCGTCAGGTTTGAAGTCTAGCTTTAAGCGTTCTTCCTCAGATAATCGATTTTTTCCTGAAATGATTTCTTCCATCTTATTTCTATAATCCATGGATTCACCTTATCTTCTCTCTAATTTAAAAGAAATGATAGCTATCAAAAATTTTTCTCTTTAGAGCTTAAATAAATTATCTTCAATGAAAAGAAATGGAAGTGCCTTTGGAAGCTTTTAAAAGATAAGGGTTTAAGGTAAACTTACCAAATGGAACATTCAATTTAAGGAATATCTGTGATTACCATGAGTTCTGAAATAAAAATCATTTTAGATAAAATATCGGGTGAAGGAAGACACATTCTTACTTATGAAGAATCAAGGACTATAATGAAACTTGCTGGTTTACCATTAAACAAAATGAGTTTTGCAAAAAATCTAGATGAGTGTGTTACAAAAGCAAATGAAATAGGATATCCCGTGGTTTTGAAGATAATATCAAAAGATGTAATTCATAAATCTGATTCGGGGGGAGTTAAAATTGGGATTACTTCAGATGATGAATTAAGAACAGTATATGGTGAGATGCTGACTAGTGTTAAAAACCATTATCCAACTGCTGAAATTGAAGGTTTTAGCATTGAAGAGATGGTTGAAGGAGTGGAACTTCTTATTGGAACTAATACAGATGAGCAGTTTGGTAAAATGATTGCTCTGGGAATAGGTGGAATTTTTGTTGAAGTCTATAAAGATGTAACATTCCGTTTGATTCCTATAACTGAAAAGGATGTTAGAGACATGATAGAGGAAATTCAGGGTAAGAAAGTGTTAGATGGTTACCGTGGATTACCAAAAGTTGACTTGTTGGAACTGAGTAATTTTGTGATAAATGTTTCAAAGATTGTTGAAGAAAATAAGGAAATAAAGGAAATGGACTTGAATCCTGTTGTAGCAACTAAAGACGGGTTGAAGGCAATCGATGCTCGGATAATTATTGAATGAATTCTTATCTCCAAAGGATAAATCAAATACTTTTTAATATCTTGAAAAAAAGACACTTGGTGATATTATGTCCAAAGTTAAAGCAAGTCACATTCTCGTTAAGAAAAGATCGGAAGCTATTCGAATACTTGATGAAATAAAAGCTGGAACTGATTTTGCAGAACTAGCAAAAAAGCATTCAATTTGCTCCTCAGGAAAGAAAGGAGGTAGTTTAGGATTCTTCACTAGAGGACAGATGGTAAAGGAATTCGAAAAAACAGCATTTTCATTAGCAAAAGGAGAACTTTCAGGTCTAGTAAAAACAGAATTTGGTTATCATATAATAAAACGAACTGGTTAATCTCTTTTTTTCTTTTTGCAAGAGAGAAATATTTATATTTGGTTGAGTGTGCATTATTATAACACACACGATGGTGAATAAAATGTCAGTAGATGTTGACGATAATATCAAAAGGCAAGTTAAAGAGATTTTCCAACACATGAAAAATCAAGTTACTGCTAAGTTATTTGTAGATAAAGAGAAGTGTTTGACATGTGCTCAAACAAAAGAAATCATAGAGCTGCTAGCGGAACTCGCTCCTGAAAACATGATTAAGATTGAACTTTTTAATAAGGAAGAAAATCCTCCTGAAATTAAAAAATATAACATTGAACGATTTCCAACAATTATATTACATGGAAAAGAAGAGCATAATGTTGTGTTTACTGGAATTCCAAGTGGTTATGAGTTTGGTTCATTGGTGGAAGATATATTAGATATCTCGGCAGGAAAGATTTCTCTAAAACAAGAGAATTTAGAAAAAATTCAAAAGATTGACAAACCAATGAAGATTCAAGTCTTTGTAACACCTACTTGTCCTTATTGCCCAGCTGCAGTTAGATTAGCTCATAAAGCAGCAATGGCAAATCCAAATATTTATGGTGAGATGGTTGAAGCTACTGAATTTCCAGCGCTATCCCAGAAATATTTCGTAATGGGCGTTCCAAAAACAGTGATTAATCAAGGAGACGTTCAGTTCGAAGGAGCTTATCCTGAGGATAATTTTGTAGAAAAATTGATGGAAGCTTTTGAAAAAGCTTAATTTCTTCTTCCTTCTATTCATTTTTTATGAAAATTAATCATCTTGAATAATTTCACTTGGATCTTGTAATTCTTCTTCTTCAGCTGCGTCTGATTCTTCTGGCTTTGGTTCTTCTGGTTCTTCTGTCTTTGTTTCTTCTGGTTTCTCTGTCTTTGTTTCTTCTGGTTTCTCTGTCTTTGTTTCTTCTGGTTTCTCTGTCTTTGGTTTCTCTGTCTTTGGTTTCTCTGTTTCTTGAATAATTTCTGGTTCTTCAGCTTCCTCAACTTCCTCTGGTAGCTTAATTTCTTCTGGTTCTTCAGCCTCTTCTATGTCCTCTTCCTCTTCTTTTTCGAATCGTTTTTTATCCTTAAGGAGTTTCTTGAGATTTTGTTCAACAATGTCAATGACTGTCTTTTTCTGCATTTCTACTTCATTTAATTTCATTTTCACTTCTTCTTCTGAAAGAATCTTCTTTATTGTTTTATCATCTGCGACATCTATTGTTTTTACGTAATCTTTAATCATATTCAATCTCATACTTAATGCTTTGAAGGATTCGTGATCATCAACTGCGGCTATTTGATTTGGTAAGCCTTGCAGTTCTAGAAGATATTGTTGTAGTTGAAAAGCATAATTTTCTAGTTTATCTATTATTTGGAATACTTTTTTGTTAAGTTCCTTTTCTTCCATATCAGCTTTTGTTACTCTAGTCTTTCTATCTTCTTTATCAGTGAAGAAAAGAACATGTACTTTTCCGTAAATAAATAAGAAGAAAGGTAAAGCAAACATCATCACAAAAATTGGAACAAAATTGATTAGGTAAATTGTTACTAGGCTTGGTAAACCTTGATATTGAGTGAAAAGCGGTAGTAGAGCTTGTTCAAAAGCTGGAATTGTTTCATTGAGAATTATAGTGATGGCTCCATAAAACAGAACTACAGGTATCGAAATACCTAATGATTTCAATAGAGGAACCATCATGTTGAAGGTAGTTTCTATCGAAACCTCATCTTTATACTGGTACAAACATTCCGTAACTGCTATTAATGCCACAAGAAAGGCTAAAGGAATCTCAAAGATTGCTAGAATTAAAACATTCATTCCAAAAACAGGTATAAGAAGAACACTAAATATAGTTCCAACAACAAGTGCGAAAATACTTTGATTAAGATTTCGAGACATTCTTACATGTGGCATAATTACTACTAGGTTTGAATTCTAAAAAAAGGTTTTCCATGAAGGAAATCAAAAAAGGATTTTCTCACAACCCATTGTCTTTACAGAATCTTTTTGAATACTGAGTTATCTCTTTTATCTGATTAAATGAAATCCAAGTCATTTGTACTGAGTTTAGCTATTATGTTTCTTACAGTAAGTTTAATTCTTCCGCATCAAAACATATTGTCAAAACAGGAAAAACCAGAGGACTATTACCCTAGTTTTAATTATTTTGCCAATTCACCTACGGAATTCTTTAACGAAACACAGAACCCAAGATACGCTCTAGTAGCTAGATTCTTCGGAATGATACAATATCCAAACAAAGCTAACCCCTCTATAATTGTTTTTAATGAAAAACTGAATATAATTACAACTGGCTCTTCTAGCGCATCAGATTGGAATTTCACTTTACACAAAACAAATTCATCTCAAATACTTAATATAATTTCATCTGATTATGTTGATGAAAAATGGTATTTTGAGACCTTACCAACCCAAATGGAAGAGGGATTATATGATTTGCAATTAAATTGTAGCGAAGGATCTGATTATCAAACACATGCAGTAAAAATAATTGAGGAAAAAACATATCCATTTACATTTGTACACATATCTGATGCTCATTTTCCCTCATATTATTCAGACTTTAATACTTCAGATGTCAATCTAGAAGAATTAGCCAAAATTAAAGCGTTAGATCCAGATTTTGTAATTTTTACAGGTGATTTAATACAAGGTCCAACTTTATATTTTCTTAATCCTGTGACTGGTAAGCATATGAAAGGGGAGATTCAGCTTCGTCTTGGACTTTGGGCTTTAGACACTCTTGATCTTCCTGTGTATTATGTACATGGGAATCATGAATTCTCTCAAAGTACAATGGTTCCTGATACAGTAGAAGATAATTGGTATAACTACCTTGGACCTATTCGTTATCAAAACTTTACATATTTGGATTGGACAATGGTAGGTTTTGGATCATCGTTTGAAGGACTTAGTTCCGAAGAATTTCAAAAAGTTAACCAAATATTAACTCAAAACAGCGATGACGCGACTATTCTGTATTATCATTACGATTTTCCACTGGGGGTAAATAGTCAACCTTCAAGTTTTCTTAGACGTTTTCCTATAGAAGTTACTCTTTATGGGCATGAACATGTAGAAGATCTCTACCTAGATGGGGGGACTCTTTATCACTGTCAAGAACCCCTTTTTGACAGAGGATTCACTCAATTTACAATTCTAAATGAAACAAGTTTAAGTGTAGATTCTCAAACTTTTAATTTCGACTTAGTACCTTATATTCCACCAACAACTCCAGAACCTTCAAACTATGCTTACTTATTTGCCTTCCTTGCAGTACTCACACTTGCGATAAAAAAGAAAAAGAGATTGAAAAAATAACTGTATTTAGTATCGGACATATTTATATTATATTACTAAATATCTTATACTGTAGTGTGAGGTGGTAATATGCTCGAAATTGAAAGGTATAAGACAAGTTTAAATGATGTTTTTTCAACACAAAGAAAATTTGAATTGCAACTGATAATAGAGAAGGAATTAACTGATGCTAATTTTAAGGTTGGAAAAATACCAAAAGAAGCTAACGATGTTATTCAAGTGAAATGTAAACCTGAATATGTTAAATTAGAAAGAGCTAAAGAAATAGAAAAGGAAATTCACCATGATGTTATGAGTCTTGTCATTGCAATTTCTGAACAATGTGGTGAGTATGGTGGGTACATACACCTTGGAGCTACTTCTTATGATATACAAGATACTGTGAGAGGTTTACAACTCCGAGAAGCTAAAACAGAGATTTTGAGCGCTTTAGAAAAGACAATTGAAATAGTAACTAAATTAGCTGAGAAGCATAAGGATTTGGCATGTATTGGGAGAACACATGGAATACATGCGGTTCCAACAACATATGGAATGAAATTTGGGAATTTTCTAAATGAATTACTTTTAGCAAAAAAAACGCTGGAAGAATCTAAAGTTGCTTATGGTAAATTTTCAGGAGCTGTGGGAACTTATGCATCATATGGAACCCAAGAAATAGAAAAGATAATTCTTGAAAAACTAGATTTAGAGAAACAACCAATTACTACACAAGTAATTTCTAGAGTAATTCATGCAAATTATATTTACAGCCTTGCTCTAATTGCAACAGTCTTAGAGCATTTCGCAAAAGAAATCAGAAATTTACAACGAACTGAAATTAATGAGATTAGAGAATCTTTCATCAGTACACAAGTAGGTTCTTCAACTATGCCTCAAAAAAAGAATCCTGAAAAGAGCGAAAGAATTTGTGGCTTAGCTAGGATTATACGAAGTAAAATACAACCTACTCTAGAAAATGTGGGATTAGAGCATGAAAGAGATTTATCAAATTCAAGTGCAGAAAGAGTTATTTTTGCTGAAACTTCGATTTTAACTCATTATATCTTACTACAGATGAATAATATTCTGAAGAATCTGCATTTTAATATTCCAAAAATAAATGAGAATCTCTATCTTCGGAAAGGAGCTCAATGTGCAGAACACCTAATGATTCGTTTATCAGACAAAATAGGTAGGCAGAAAGCACATGAATTACTCAAACAACTATCAAATGAAGAAGACTTTGTAGAAGCAGCCAAAACAAACTCTATGGTTGCAGAAATGTTTTCGCCAGCAGAAATTGAAGATATTCTTGATCCAATAAACTACCTTGGATTATCAAAACAAATTATAGATGATTTTTTGCATTTAGTGAAATGATAGTTAAAATCTATTTTTTATTTTTAACTTCTTTCATAGCCTTAATCTCTTTTAAGAATCTGTTTTCTGTTCTCAGAATTTCTTCTATAAATAGCGATTTGTTGGACTTCTCAAGAATCTCTAATAAGGCTATCTTTGGAGATTCATAAGATTTGGGGGCTCCTAAAATTGTTCTAATTCTGGATTCAGTTTGTCCTTCCCAATCGCCTATATTATACTGTAATGTTAGAAGTAGATTTCCAAACTCTTCTATTCCTGTGCTAGCAAAATATTCAGAAGCTTGAACAACTATTTCATTATAGTCACTCTCAATTTTAGACATGAATTGCCATAGTAAATCGACCAAAAAAGTAATCCCTCTAAGATAGTAGAAGTTTCCTTCAGTAACAATCCCCTGCAGTAGAACAATGTAGTTATTTACTTCCTGATAAACAAATAAATCTGCGAGATTTTCTGCGTTTATCTCAATCACAAGACGAATTAGATTGAACAGAATTCCTATTGAAATAATATTATTCTTTTCCAAAGTTTGCTGAAGAATACCTGTAAGATCAGAATAAGCTTTAACATACTCTCCTGCTTTTATATCATTAAGAGCTTCAAGATAACATAACCAATATTTGAAATCTTCATAACCCTCTTTGGTTAATTCTTGAATCTGAGACATTATTTCAGTTGCAAGCTCATCATTATCTTCAAGAATATACATTAGTGTTTTTTCAACCAAAACTTGCCCTAATAGCGTTTTAAGTTTATTTTCTCTTAAATATCTTTCTACAAATTTGTAGCTCTCTTTAGCAATATCATTTTTATTTGCATACTGACTAATTCTAGCTTTGTTGAGCTGTAGTACAACATTATCAAGCAAATCATTGCTTTCACTTATGAGACCCTGTACCTTTGTATATCTTGCTAAACTCTCTCTGAAATCTCCTTTAAGAGCTAATATATCTGCTATTTTTCGTAAACATCCTATTCGTTTATTACGATCAAACACATCGGAGAAATGGCTATAAGAGGATCTAAGCTTAACTAAAGCTTCATCAAATTTACCTTCATTTATATCAAATGAAGCTTGAAGTTCTTTAATTTCTGCAATCTTCATACTATCTGAAATTCTTAAGAAAAAGTTTTTCGCATTATTCAAATGGATTGCTGCCTTTCGGGAATTACCTAGCTTTGTATAACCTTCAGCTATTAAGATATCACAGTTAGCACTACTATCCTCATCACCAACTTCCAAATATAGGATTTGGCAAGCAAGAAGAGTAAAGATATTTCTATCTATTTCATTATTTCGAGTTATATTAATTTGAGATCTTAGCCGTAAAGCATCTGTTTTTCCTTTTTGATATTGTATCTCCTCTGATAATGTTTCAATTTGATCTGCTCGTTTTAATGCAGAATTGAACTTTCCTTGCCTAAAATCACTAGTAGCTATTTGCACTAATGCTTGAGCAAATTGCCTTTTGTTCCCTATATTTACGACTTGATTGTAGGCTTTATCAAAAATCTCTTGAGCCTTATCTTTTTCATTGGTAATTGTATAGCTTTCTGCAATAGCTAAAAGAGTTATAAATGATTTATTGTAATTATGATATTGGTTAGCAAGCGAATAAGCAACATTTAGGCTATCTCTTGCCATCTTATGATGACCTAATTTAATCATTATCTGCCCTCTAACGAAATGTCCTTTCGCTAGATAATATTGAGAAATTCCTTGCAATTTATCATTTGTTTGTGCAGATAATATATTCCCTGCTTTTAGTTCTCCCTTGAGATAATGAACATGAGCTAAACCGATATCAACTGCTCCTATTAGAGGAACATTAGATATGTTTTCTGCTAAAACTCTTGCTTGAACATATATCTTATTTGAGGCAATATAATCAGAGGAATCAAGTTGTTGTTCCCCAAGTATTAATAGTCCAATTAACTGCCAAAATTGATCTCCTGCATTTTTTCTTTTGTGAATAAACTCTTCAATTTTCTTTATACCTGCTATATTACTTACAGTTTGAAGATCAATCAATCCTTCAGTGAAATCCTTTATGTCTTGAATTTGTTGATGTATTCTTCTTGTATTTCGAGGGTCAAAAATATCCTCTAAGATGGTTTTGTAGCTGTCAATATTTTCTGAATCACCAATTAAATGCTTCAGATATACTAACCAAAAGATGGCTTCTATAAGAGGCATAAAGTCTGATGTTTCCTTTTCTATTATCTGCTGTAAAATAGAGATAGCTTCATCAACCTCACCAATTTCGAAAAGAGCGACACTTCCCCATACTTTTGTACCTATAATATCATCTGTAATCGCTTTGATTGCTAGATCATATTGCCCTGTCATTACACCTATTTTGCTAGCTAGATACCTTAATTCCTCGTCTTTCTCATAGACAGGATCATCAATAACATTCCATAAAATTCTACCTATTTGTTTAGAGGCTTCGGATGTAAATTCACCTTGAAGTGCTTTAATAATAAAATCTGCTAATTCTGGACTGATGCGGTTTCTGTGAGCTGCTATTTCAGGGGGTAAAGAATCTGTCATTGATAATCATCTGCAAGCAATAATAAAAAAACAACGGAGATTAAGATAAAAAAGTTTGTGTAACTGTTACTCTGTTCTTAAAGCTTCAAGATTCACATTTATTACTTCTTTAACTCCAGGAACCCTTTCCTTTAGTACTTTTTCTACATAACCAGTTAAAGTCATTTGACTATAAGGACACCCTCTACATGCACCTTGTAATTCTACTTTTACAGTACCATCTTCTTCTACTTCTACAAGCTCAATGTCTCCACCATCTTGTTGTAGTGCTACACGGATTTCGTTTAATGTTGCTTGAACTTTATCTTTCATTATAATCACAATAATTTATGGTTGAGTGTATTTCATTTTTGCATTTATAAGTGTGATTTTTTGTACACTAATTTTTGGTTTAGATAATCTTATGCCTAAAGAGTGATAGAGATTGCATCTGGTAATTTAGATTTTCTCTTCTCTTTCTATTTTTTGAAAAATATCGCTTGTAAAAGGTATTAAAGCAATAATTAGTTCTCTTGTAAAAACGTCCTTTCTGAATATTCTATTCCCCGTAAATACAGCTGTGCTACCACCCCTTTGTTTAACATTTTCTTCATTTGTTATTCTATCCATTATATCTCCTAGTTCCGAAGTTTTACTGTTTACTAGTTCCTCATAAATTGTCTTTGGAAGAGGCATTCTCCCTCCACCTGCAATTGAATCTTTACCTGAGTTATTACCTACACACACATACCAAGTTAGAAAAGCCCCATGATCATCACAATCCATACCCCCTTCCATACTAACAAAAAAATCTGCATTTTCTTCAGTTCTGGCAACTTGAACCCGTTCTACTGCTGAGCTAAGTGTTTCTTTGGAAGAGATCGGTTGTCTTAGAACTTCCTTATGATTGCTCATTTCAAGAGGAAAATATATTATATTTTCAAAAAATGAACTAAAAGCTTCTTTTACTGCTTCAATTTTAACTGGATTGGTAGAACAAATTACAACTTTCATCTATTTTCAGTCTCTAAATAATGATATCTTTTTTAAGCATGATGTACAAAGATAATTTAGGTGTTAAGGATGAATGAGTGTCATTACTGTAGAAACCCAGTACAATCTCATTGGAACTTTTGTCGTAAATGCGGCGCAAGATTGTTACAAAAGGATGAACCAGAACTAATTGTAAAGTCCGAAGAAGTCATTGAAATTGCTAAAGTAGACCCTACTTCCCCCACTGGTATAATTTATGAACCATTGGAAGTTGAAGAAATTGAAGTGGAAGAGAAGGAGGAGGAGATAAAAGACTTAACTGATGATGAACTAGTAGAGAGAATAGCAGATGTCATAGTAAAGAGAGATGATTTTAACGCTCTTTTGAAGAAAAGGACTGATATCAATGCAGAAATCGATAAATTACTAGATAGGGTAAAAAATAAACTAGTTCCTAAAGAAGAAGCTTTACCTAGAATCAAGCAGTTAAAAGAAGCAGTAGATTTAGTCATTTCTGAAGAAAACGAATTTAAAAACTTCTCTGCAATTTTGCCAATTGAAGAAATCATTGAAGATAGAAATAATGAACGTATGAAGCTCAAAAAGCTCTCTGCACTTAAAGGAGATAAAGCAGTTAGTAGAGCTACTTTAGAAGGGATGGAAACAAAGTTCAAGAAGAACATAGAAAATCTTACAACTAAACTCAATATCGAATTGGCAAAAATGCGTAAAACTTTTGATGCTCTAGAGAATAAGATGAAAACTTTACAAAGAGATTTGGAAATTCTATATGTAAACTCACAAACTGGTGAGATTTCAGAGAAAAAATATGAGAAACATAAGTTAGAGAAATCAGAAGAAATTAATAAGATGAAGAAAGTAAGTAAGACTGTTGCTGAGATATTAGCAGAAGCAAGATAAACGGTGTCTAAAATGATATCTGATCCAATTCATACGATAAATGAAAGAATTACAATAATAGATGGTCCCTCTGGAGATGGGGGAGAACGTAATAGAGGATATTTGCTAGGTAAAGATTCCTTTGCAATAATCAACACTGGAAGAAGAGGAAGTATAGAAAACACATTTCTAGAAGCAATTTTTAATAAGGGAAAAGACGCAAAAGATGTAAAATTTATTTTTCTTACTCATCCCTATCCTGACGTGATGGGGGGGGTGTACAAACTAAAGAAAATATTTCCTAACGCCCAAGTAGCCATTAATGAAAAGTGTAAATCTATAATGACTGACCCTAATAATTTGATTAAAGAAAATAATTTCAATTTCACAAGAAAAGAGAAATTATACTTTGCAATTAAGAAGGATCCATTCGATGATTTAGATGCATTCAAACCAGATATTTATTTCAAAGATGGAGAAAAGTTTGAAATCGATGATACAAAATTGATGGTAATTAATTTTGATGGAATATGTAAAGGCCATAGTATGTTTTTTGCAACAGCGGAAAGAACCATGTTTACAGGTGATGCACTCAACTTGTATCCTGCGCTCTCTAGCAGCTATTTAATTGATTATTCGGGTTCTTATAAAGTATGGTTGAAAAACATCGAGTTTCTCGAAAAAGCGGAAATTTCAATGATATGTCCCGCTCATGATAATTATCAAGAAAATCGACATGTTATATCTTACGTAAATGATGTAAAGGAAGCATTTTATCAGTTTGAAAATCAGCTAGAAATGGCGATGACAGAACAAAAGTATCTGACTATGAACCAACTCATAGAAAGAGTTCATAGTTCTCAAGGTATCGTTTGGTATCACCCCTATTCTATGTTGGCACCAAAAACCAACATGACTGCCCATCTGAATAAACTAATAGATGAAAACAAAGTACAGAAAAATGAGAAATCTGATCCAATAACTTATACTTACATAGCATCAAATGATGATGTATTCTTCTAAGCTAAGCTTAGAAGTTTTTTATTACATCTTTAACTAGTTTTAGTGGATTTTCTACTTTTTGTATTGATATTTGTGCAAAGGCTTTGTTTCCCCCACCTTTATTTTTTGTAATTTCTAGAAGCTTCTTCGATACTTCATTTGCTGGAATACTTTCATCAGATGATAAGATGTAAAGAATTTCATTCTTTCCTATTATAACCACAAGAAATCCTTCAATCATTTCTTTAGCAGCAGATTGAATTGCTTGACGATCAATTTCTAATAATTCAAAGAAAACGCATGATAAGCCATTGATTGTTATCTTCCAATGTTGTAGATTACTGAAAATCATTTTCAATAACTTTACATTTCCTGATTGTAGGACATCAAAACTATTAAGTTTATTTTGTATCATCTCAACAAGTTTCTCATCTTTCTTTTGAGTTAGCTCTTCTAAAACAATCATCATTTTTCTTTGTTGATTTGCAAATGTAAGACCATATTGATCAACTAGAAGTTTGAGAGTATATCCCTTCAGATTCTCAAGAACTATTCCCTTAACTTCAGAAAGATTCTTCACATGAATACCTCCACAACAGACTAAATCAAATCCATCATCTTCACCAAGTTGAATGAGTCTTACAGTTTTTTCATCTGAGGTTTTTCCTCTTGTCCTTTGTTTGAATTTCTTTTTATATTCTTCTTGATCTACAACAATCGATTTAATTATAGTTCCTGAATTTATAATATCATTTGCTTGTTCTAATGCTTTTAACACTTGTTCAAGTGATAATTTCATGGAAGTTTCAATATCAACCTTCCCTTCCTCAAAATTAGCTTTTAGAGTTCTGCATTGATAGATTTTTTCCAGAATATGAGATATGAGGTGCTGAGAAGAATGTGCTTTCATAAATGAATATCTTCTTTTCCAATCTAATTTTAGAAGCACTTCTTTTCCTTCTTCAAATTCAATATTTCCTTTAGATTTTATTTCATGCCAAATTCCTTCTTCGTCTTTGTAGACATTAATTATTGGAAATTCTTTATCAGCATAAACAATAGTACCTCTATCCGATAATTGGCCTCCTCCTCCAGGGTAAAAGAATTTCTGACTGAACTGAAATTCCCTTTCTCTAATTTTCCTTATTTTTCCTGTCATTTCTTCTTGATATGGAACTTTCCAATATGTAGGGATTGAAAACTCTTTAGCCATACTTGAAAAAAACATGAATTAATAAAAAAAAGTTGTGTTTGAAAGCTTTCTCTTTAATGAAAGAAAAAAATGGAGTTTATTTGTTTAGTTTTGCTTCACAGCTTATCCAATATGAAACTTGGCATTTTTCGAAGTTCCACAATGAATACTGTATTAGTTTAGAAACATTTAAGAGATTTTTGTAGTATTATTCCAAAAATTTTTAACAAAACAATACTTCTTGTTTTTGATTACTAATGAAAACTAGGCTAGAGAACTTCTTTAACGCCAAATCATTTTGTGTTGTGGGTGCTTCAACTACTTCCAATAAACCTGGGAATGTAGTAGCATATAATTTTGTACATTTTTTTCCTGGAAAAACATATCTTGTTAACCCAAAAGGTGGAGAACTATATAATAACAAATTATACAAATCAGTTTTAGAGATAGATGATTCTATTGATGCTGCATGCGTTATCGTTCCAGCTCGATATGTTCCTTTAGCATTACAAGAATGTGGAAAAAAAGGTATAAAGAACATAATTGTTACAACTGGTGGTTTTAGCGAAATTGGGGAAGAAGGAATCAAACTTCAACAACAAATGTTCGATGTTATGAGGGAGTTTGAACTTAATGTTATTGGACCAAATTGCTTGGGTTTATACTCACCAGCTCTTGGTTATGATACAATGTTTTTACCAGGTAGTAAATTAAAAAGACCATCTAATGGACCTGTATCAATATTCACTCAAAGTGGAGCTTTTGGAGCTGCTTTCATTGATCAGCTCTCTCGTTTAGGTTCTGGTAAATGGGTTTCCAAATTTATTTCTTATGGAAATGCAAGCGACATTAACGAAACTGATTCTTTAGAATTTGTTGGACAAGACCCTGATACAAAAATGATTCTAATCTATCTAGAAGACTTCAAAAATGGTAGAGAATTCATGCAAAAAGCAAGAGAAATTTCTCTAAAAAAACCTATTATGGGAATTAAAGCAAATCGTACTGAAACTGGTGCAAAAGCTGGAGCATCACATACTGCCGCATTATCAGTTAATGATATAATAGTTGATGACTTACTATCTGACGCTGGTATAATCCGAGTAATAACATGGGACCAATTAGAAGATTGTGTTTTAGTATTTGGAACTCAACCTTTACCATTAGGAGATAAAGTGGCAATTGTGACAGATGGTGGTGGGGCTGGAGTAATGGCATCAGATATGGTTTCTGATTGTGGTCTTACACTTGCTAAGCTTTCAGCTGAAGTACAGAAGAAACTTGATGACACTTTTCCATCATTTTATTCAACTGGAAATCCAATTGATATAACTGGCAGTGCAACAGCGGCAGATTATCGAATTGCTTTAGAAGCTGTTTATGATGATCCAAATGTAGATTCAATTGTTAACATCTGTATTCCGGTTATACCTGATTTAGATATAGAAGAGTATATCAAAATTACAAAAGAATTAGCTAAGAGAAAAGAAAAACCCTTTGTAACAGCTTTAGTTGGAGGTGAAGAAGCAGATTATGCAACTGTAGAATTATTAAAGGATGATTTACCTGCATTTGAAAGTCCTGGTAGAGCTGTCAGAGCTTTAGGTATGCTTACTGAATATACTAAATATCTTCAAAAACATGGTGTGGATCCAAGATCTATCAAAATGGAGGACTAAAAATGAGTGGAATAAAAGAAATACTTACAGTGATTCAATCAGAACAGAGGAAAGCTGTTCTAGAACATGAAGCAAAAATGATTTTGAGAAAAATGGAAATAATTGTTCCTCCTTCTGCTCTAGTGAAAACAAAAGAAGAAGCTATAGAAGCAGCCAGCAAATTTGGATATCCTGTAGTTATGAAATTGATGTCGGTTGAAGTTATACACAAAACAGACTATGGTGCAGTTGTAATAAATCTACAATCAGAAGAAGAAGTAAAATCAACATTTGATGATTTTATGAATAGATTCTCAAGTGTGGATGTTGCAGGTGTTCTTATTGAAAAAATGGTTGGTAAAGGCCTTGAATTGATTATAGGAACAAATACTGATCCAACTTTTGGTCCTGTCATTCTATTTGGTGTAGGGGGTGTCATGGTTGAAGCAATCAAAGATGTGGTTTTTCGTTTGTGTCCAACAACTCAACCTCAAGCATTACAAGCTATTGAAGAAATCAAAGCAAGGGTTTTGTTAGAAGGTTTTAGAGGAATGCCAAAGGTGAATAAAAAAGAACTTTCTAATTTGATTGTAAAAATTTCAGAATTAGCATGGGAATATAAGGAGTATATTGCAGAAATGGATATTAATCCAATAATTGCAAATGAGGATGGTTTATTCCCTGTAGATGCAAGAATAATTCTGAAGTAATTCTCTTCTTCTTTTCTTAAGTAAGTGAAAGTAAATGCGAAGAGCTAAATTTCTTCAAAATACTCTTCTAGTTCCACTTCCTCTTCTTGTTCATCAGCGGAGAACCTTATATCCAAAGAAGAAATGGTCTCTTTCAGTGTTTCAAGTACTTTTGCATCATCTTCATAGTGTTGGGTGTCGATGATTCTTTTATAAATTTCTTCAGGAAGATCATCAAAATATCTAATACCATAAGCTATGGCGTCTCTAACTCTGGGATCAGAATCACTTTCAAGAATTTTAATTACTCTTTCCATAGTTTCTTTATCATTTAGATAAAGTATGCACAAAGCACCTGTTGCTCTTTCTAATGGAAAGCTACTTGTTAGCATCGATACAAGATTCTGAGAGGTTTGAGCTTTTTCTCCTCGTTTTGTTAAAATCAGAGCCAACCAAGTTTTTAGGTATGGTGGGGACTTGTAAAATTTTTCATCTAAAGAAGAAATATCTAAATCTCTCCTGAGGAGTAGCTCTTTGAGTGCTGTATCTTTATTATCGCCAGCTAAAGAGAGTAACAAAGTACCTAGTTTATCTTTTCTAAAAATAGCTATCAAAACTAATGGAACATAGAAAAGAGCAACTAAAGGATACACACCTACTTTATTGTAGACTAGACTATTAACTGCATAGAAGAAGTAAATAATACTTCCTAGCAAACCAGCAATTCTTAACGGATATGTGAAACTAAAATTTCTTCTTATAATTGGATTCTTAACCCAGAAATAACTTAGTGAAAAAGCAATGAACCCAATAGAAATCGGAACAGCGAGATATAGAAAAATTATTGTACCAATAGCTGTTTGTGCGGTTACTGCGGTTGAAATATACATTATACCAAAATATAGAGCAAGTGGGATAGTAGTTCCTAAAATTATGGAAGTCCATCTTCTTCTAACTGATTTTTCTTCAAGGAAGTTAGTTTGTTTTTTAAGTGTAGGAATGACAGATTCACTCATTTGGAGAGTTGCTTTAGTCATTGTTGTCAACAAACCTGTGAAGCTTTGTTTTCCATATTTTTTCGTAATAAGTGAATTAACTAACCCAACTAGCACGATGAAAATAATAAGTGAAAAAAATATCCCCAAGTAAGTAAACACAAACTGCAGAATAACTTCAATTACAAGAATTACAAAAAAGAATACTACTAA
>JAUWJS010000123.1 GCA_030607575.1 Candidatus Heimdallarchaeota archaeon
CATCCTTCTCGTTAGGGAAGATAATTTCAATAACTTGGAAATAATACCCTTCTTGGAAGGGCTATCCTAATTTCTTCTTTGTTAGTTTGTTAAGTTGGAATAAGAAACCATGAGCTATAAAGAACATTACGAAACTTTTTATTAACCATCTTTTATTGAGTTACTATTACTAACACGGAATGATTCTATGACAAAGATTCCAATTTTCTTTGATCTTGGTGGAACTATAGTTGATAATATTGAAATTTTTATGAAAGCTATGAATGAACTCTTCGATAAGAACCTAAGTTTACCAGAAGTCAAATCTATGTATATTGATATGTCTCAGAAAGTGACCTTAAAATCTCTATTCCGCATGCCAATAAATCCGATAAAATTGCTTGTAAAAAGAAAAGATATGTCACAATTACAAAATCAATATCTCTTGTCAGAAGGAATGTTATTTGAAGGAGCAAGAGAATTCTTACTTAAATTAAAATCAAAGGAAAATATTTTGTTAATCATAGTTACACAGAATCCTCAATTTAAAGATAAAGAATTCACAAAGACATTGTTCACTAAGCTTTTTGGGGGAGAACACCCCTTTGATTATATCTTTTCAAGTAGAAATAAAGCAAACATAATAAAAGAAAATTTTGACAGAGAAACTCTTTCGAAATCAATATATGTTGGGGATTTACCTAATGACATGAAAATGGCTAAAGAATTGCAGATTCCAGGTATAGGGGTTGCTTGGGGATATGCTGATGGAAAACTAGAAACACCTTACATAGTTAATAGTTTCGATGAATTATTTGATTTTATTGAAAACCATCTAAATAGCTTTATTTAAATAAAAAATATCAACATTGATTGAATAGAAGAAATCATAAATCTAAATGACTAGTTAAACTATTAAAATTAGCAAGAAACTTTATTTATCCTTTTTTAGAGAAAATAAACATCAGTAATGGATTTAATACAGTATATACAAACATAGTCAACAAATATATGTCCAAATCCTCATAAGCAATACCTCCTCTAGGAATATGATAGACAAAATAGAGAATAAAAAACAGGAATATGTTTAGTATTCTTGCATAATTATGAAATTCTGGATATAATTTCTTCTTTCTGTTTATGAAGTCGTAAGTTGATGTTGGAAGAATAGCTAGTACTAGAAATATGTAATAGAAGGTTTTTACCCAAAGTCCTGTTGGCATTACAACACAGATTGCTAAACCTTGAGGATGAGTAATAAATAAGAAAACATAGAACAAAACAATAGAAACAAGTAATATACCTTCAAGTAAAAGAAGGCTATTTCTAAAACTAAAGATTCTTTTGAGTTTGTTTAGATCGTTATCCATTGGTTAATAGTAATTCCATCTTACTATAAGTATTCCGCACATGATTTTATTTACAAGTTTCCAGAATTAAGTATAGAGTAGTTCCTGAAGAGTTATCTTAGTTTTTTTTCTAAATTTCCTATATTAATTTTATAACCTTTTTCTGAATGTCTGTTTGGGAAGTTAATTTCAAAGCCTTAGAAATAATACTCTTCTTGGAAGGTGTAGTATGTTTCTTAATGAAATCTAATTAAATATGAAATCCCTTCCTGAACTCAACTCTTCTATGAATCTTCCATATTCTCTATGTTCTATCAGTTACTTTTTCTTTTCTGATCGATATCCAATTGAACAGATTTTTTCCAACAAGATACATTCCACACAGAATCAGAACAATGTCTACATAAGCACCAATCATTATCATACCAAAAAAACCGAAATACATTGTTAGACCACCAACAAATGTAGATAACATGTTTGGTTTAGGTCTCTTTGCAAGTATCAGTAGCGCAGTCATCATAACTAAAGTTGGACAATTTACTCCTCCTAAAGGTGAATAGAGCAGTGCATTCAAAGCTATTGGGACATCAACCCAGTGAAGGTACCATAAACCAAAGAGTAATCCAATACTAGAAAATATCCAATCAAGAATCTTAGCATTTTCTAGATCAAACTTCAGTTTCTTAGATACAAACGCAAGGAGGACTAGGATCGTGATTACTCCAAAGAAGATGATGTTTGGTATAACTACGTAAATACTTGAAACAACTGTGCTAGACAATGAAAGAAGAAATAGCATTATAAAGAAAATTTGGTTTCTAAATCTTTTCCATACAATTCCTGTTACTAAAAGAAGAATCATTACAATGTGCATCGCAAGGAAATAGTACTTCAATTGACTACTGATTAATGTCAGTGTGTTTATTATATGTTCAGGCGTTCTCATAAAAGTCATAATCACTATTAATACAAAAATCAACCCCAAAAAACCCCAAGTAATCAGACTTCTCCAATCATATTTCATTTCTGTTTTCTTTTCTATTTCTAAAGCATTGTTCATACCAACCACATTCATAAATTGTCAATTATAAGTTTATAAGCATATACTTATTTAAGTTTTTCTAAATCTGTACCCACTCTCTGGTTATGTTTGTCTAAATCAATGATAAATCGTTTTATTCAATAATGACGTCCTCACAGTCATCTCTAAATGGACATTCTTCACACTGTCCTCCTTGAGAGCATCTAGTAAAAGCAAAATCATACAGTTTATCAACAAGTTTCTTCTGTCTTTTAAACTCAACTAGATTTAGGAAATAGTATATCTTGGGTCTTTCTTTTCTTGAATAGAGGATATTAACATTCTTTAGAATTTTCAAGTGTTGTGATGTAGCTGGTTGTGATACGCCAAGCTTTGCTGCTAAATCAACGACACACAATTTTTCTTCCATATTAGACGCAAGTAATCTGATTAATCTTAGCCTTGTAGGATCTGATAAAGCTTTGAAAATCTCTGAAACCTCAAGTATATCCTTTCTCATTGACATTAAGTGTATAAGTAATTACTTATAATTAAATTTTGTTGTATCTTTTAACTCATTCTCTGAACAATCAATGTCTCGACTATTACACAATTCAATATATTCCCTTTTTACAGATTCTAATGTTGGTAATTTCATATCTTTTAATTGTCCAAAAATTAGCGGATTATTCATAGCAGCTCTCCCTATCATAACACCGATGCAACCGATTTCTCTAATTTTCTCTACATCCTCTTTAGATTGAATATCACCGTTGGCAACAATGGCTTTTCCTGTGTTAACGCATTCAGGAAAAACACTCCAATCTGCTTTTCTTTCATAAGACTCAGATCTGTGTCTTGCATGCACCACAAAAAAATCTGCATCAACTTTTTCGATTAATTTAAGATATACTTTTTCTCTTTTTTCAGATAAGTTTACTCCAAGACGCAACTTAATATTAATATTGTAACCATAATTCTTGATTGTATCAACCATTCTGTTGACTTTAGTTGGTCTTTTAATCATCGCACTTCCAATACCTTGTCTAACATAAGTTTGAGATGGACATCCAAGATTCAAATTGAAGCCTTGAAAACCTCTTTCAGGCACAAAATATCTCATGAACGCATCTAATTTTTCCTCGTCCTTCCCCATAATCTGGATCATTGTAGGAGTATTATCATGAAGTTTAATTCTCTCTAAGGCAGATTTAGTTTTCTTGACCAAAGTTTCAAATCTAATTTGTTCTGTAAAAGTAAGATCTGCACCATATTTATGGCAAATGTGCCTAAAACAGGAATCGGTTATTTTTTCCATAGGTGCAAGCATATACTTCATGAGATTGTAATTTCTTCTATGTCTTTAAACATTTTTTATTTAGTTGTTTATCAGTCATTTATACTATTTCGACTATCATTAGATGGTACCCTTGTCTCTTCTTAAAGAATTTAGAAACGTAGCCAATGGAGATAGAATGGTAAATAGCAACAGTACTGTAAGTTTAGAATTTAATTTAATATAAACCCTACATGCCTTTAAATCAAGTAAAATGTAAACTATAAAAAGCATAAAGAAAAGTATGCCATTAAGTATCCTCACTAGATTATGAACTTCAGGATAAAGCTCTTTCTTTCGATTAATGAAATCATATATATGTTGAGGAACAGATACAATACCACAATAACAATAAAAGAATATTGTAACCCAAAGTTTTGGTGAAACAACATCACACGTAGCAGCTCCTGGAGGATGAGTAATAAAAATCAATACAAAGAATGTAATAATTGTAAAGAAGAGAATGCATTCAAGAAGAATTAAACTATTTTTGTAGCTTAGAAAACGATTTTTCCTATTTATGGATTCTTCCATTAGATAAATTAGCATAATATTGTCTTTAAGTATACTGTGTGATATTTATTTTTGAAAACCCTAAGACTAAATCAAAAAAATAAGTGATATTTTAAGAATAAGAATCCATAAAATTCACTTACTTTATTAGCTAGAATTGTCTTTTCTTCCTATAGCTTACGTATATTTAAATACATGAATTGATAGCTATAGTAGTTGGAGGAATTAAATCTGAAAAAATACATGCTTCTTATTTCAGTAGTTTTTCTTATTTCAATTATTAGTCCTGTTTATGCAAAAAATACGATAAACTCAGGGGATCGATTTTTTTACAAATCTACTGAAGAGAATATTCTCTACTATGATGGAGAGTTATCTCGAAACAGACAAGAATCAGAATATATCTTGGAAGTTACTTATATAAACAATGACTCTGTTGGAGTTAAGGAATATCAAGGATTTGGTATAACACATTATGAAGAACCATTCTTGAAGGAAGTTTCATCTTTTTTCATATTTCAACTTTTTCATTTCATTGATTTGAACAATATTGAATCTATCTATGATTCTTTTTTAACAGTATATGAAAATAATACAAATGTTGTGTCAATTTCAGCAGCAGATAGGACCTTATATGTAAGATTTGAGATAGAGAATGCCTTAATTTGGTATGGGACAAACTATACTGGTTCAGAGTATATAGATTTTATAGATTACGGAAATGGATCACTAACAGTCAAAGCTTCATATGATAAAAACAGTATTTTGAGTGAATATACATTTGAAAATAGTGCCATAGGAGAATATGTTCAACAAAACTGGAGTAAAGAAATTATTCTTACAGATATTGCATCTCAAGCTAGTATGAGTTTCATTCCAATCGTTATACCTTTGATGATTTATACTATAATTTCTATAATTCAGCGCAAAAGGAGGTCTGAAATTTGAAATTAAAGAAATTACCATACATTTGTTTAATCTTTGTCATCTTATCTTGTTGTTTTTCTCAAGCTGTTTATTGCGATATTCCTTACGATAGTGAATATAAATTCTTAGAAAGAATGGAAAACTGGAGGCAATTTAAAGATGAAACAAATATAAGTTCTATTTGGGAATGCACAATTCAGTACAATATTCTGAACTATTCTTCTAATATATTAACCTATGAACAAATTGATACACAAGTGAATGTTTATGAGACTAATCTTTCCTATATCCCCTCCCCTTTTGAAGCTCATATAGGTAGAACTTTCATCAAGTCGGAGAATGTTACTTATTATAATGAAGTTTGGGTGGAAGAAATTCCATTATTTCTTGTTTATTATAAACAATTTGCTTTTGGAACAGTTTCTTCTGAAATAAGATCAGCAGGAAACTACATATTTCGATCAGATATTATTTCCAAATTTGAAAACGTAACAATAGATATCTTATATGATGAAACAACTGATAACCTAACCTATGTCTATGGTGATGTAGATAGAATAATTTCTATCTATGTAGAGTACGATTCAAATTGGGTATTAGTATTACATAGATATAGCGTTCAATCTCAATGTGAAACATATCAATCAGGAACTCTTTATACTTTCGGAAGAGTAAATGATTTCGAATTTACAGATCCTCTTATATCTACAACAAACTTTTACTTTGAAATGATGCTATTGACTAGTCTAACTATGATTCTTGTTTTCAAGAAAAATAGAAAAAATAAAAAGAAGATTAAATCAAATGTTTAGAAGGGAATTATCTCCCTATCTCTATTTTTACATTTGTAGAAATACTTCTTTATACACTCATGAAATTTGGTACTTTGAAATAAAGGATGGAAGGAACACCTGGAGAATTAAATGAAAGCAAAGTAGAGAACCCTAACATATTCTACACCCTTTCTGGAACAGTTTTTATTGGTCTCATGCGAGGTGAAATCGACGGTTTCAAAGCATTTAGAAAGAAACTTGTTAAAGTAGATGCTCCAGTAAGGGATTTGATCAAATTGCAAAAATTGATTGGGTAAAATGAGAAATTCATTTTTCTCTTTTTTCAGTAAGCAAAATAACAATCTTCGAATATCTTGATGAAATAATCTTGATTTTCTAATGGAATTGTTTCCTCAAAGTTTTGCAGAATGTTTATAGGATATTAATGAAATTATGATATTTAGTGAACTCTCTTGAAAGTAAAAAGAATTGCTTCTATTTTTATGGTAATGTTGTTAATGATAATACTTATTTCTTCGATAACAAACTCAATGATTTATGAGAATGTGACAGAACAATACGTAGATGAGAAAAATCTATCTTCTTGGTGGTGGGAACCATTAGAACTTCTCTCTGCTGAATTTGATTCAAATAATTATTATTCTAGTTTCGCTGTTGATAACAATAATAATTTATACTTTGTAACCTGTTCTTCTGAAGA
>JAUWJS010000164.1 GCA_030607575.1 Candidatus Heimdallarchaeota archaeon
AGATTCTTCTAGATTCCACAAAAGTTGAAACTAAATGGAGTTTAAGAAACATAATCAAAACTCCAACTTTACTGTTATCATATGTAGCAGGTCATTTTTCCCGAATAATGGATAGTCTTATTGTCCTCCTCCTCCCTTTACTTGTTTCATCAAGCTATGGTTTTACTGCAAAACAAGTGGGGTTTGTTACAGCTGGTTTCACATTAGCTTGGGCCATTTCCATGCCTTTTACAGGAAAACTAAGTGATCGTTTTGGAAGAAAAGGATTAATAGTTATAGGATTAATTATTGAAGGTCTTGCCTTAGTTTTGATAACTTTTACACAAAAACCTATTTACGTAATATTACTTGCTATTGTAGCTGGAATTGGCACAGCAATCTATTACCCAAGCTTACCTTCTATTACAAGAGATGTTGTTCCGATAGTTAAGAGAGAGCAAAGTTTTGGACTATATAGAGCTTCCTTAGATTCAGGATATTTTACAGGCCCCCTCATTGCAATGGGTTTAGCATTTTCAGCTTCTAAGTTGAATCTCTGGAGTGATACTTCAGATATAATTCTTGAAAATCAGCTCAAGTTCCCATTTTTGGTTATTGGTGTATCATTGGGTGTTCTAGCTCTATTGTTTCTATTTCTTGCTATGGAACCTAGACCTGGTTGGGTTCAAGCATCAATTAGCCTTAAACATGGCAATAAAGTAAAAGATGTGTATCGGAAAATGAACCAAGCTTTAGAAGCATATATCGATAACAAGGAACTTAACTGTTGTACAGACATACTCTTAGAAGCTAAAGAACTTGAAAGAGATGCTGATAAACTTGTTTTTAGAGTAACTCAAGCATTATACGGTAAAGTTAGACCAGCACCAGATGATTATCATTTCTATAAAATCACTGACATTCTTGATACATCCATCGGTTTCACTTTGAGGTCTATGAGGAAATTATTAATGATTCCAAGACAAAGTTTACCTAAGAAATTTGTTGAGTATTTGAAAATCGAATGTGAACTACTTGTTAAAATGATTACAAAAGCAGTTGATGCTTTAGAAGTTGTATGTATTCAACCTCTAGCATCCCATCCAATATTTGAGGAAGTACATAATTTAGAAAGTGAATTAGATTTAAACAGTCATCAAGGATTATCCAGTATTACTCAAGATTCTGGAAAACTTAATCCTGTAGAAGCGCTTTATGTTGTTCAGATAATCGAATCTCTAGAAAAATCTGCTAATCACATCGAAGATGCTGTAGACGTTATGAAAATTGTTGGACTAAAATATCAGGTAAGACCTCTTGTGATTTAGGAGAAGGAGTTAAACTAAAAAGTGAGTATTGTACTTCACTCTTAATGAAGATAACAAATCTGTTTTTGAAATCAGCAATTTTGGTTATTTTAGTATCATCTTTTAACTCCATTAATTCATTTACATATGTTGCTGTTAGTGTGGATTCAATCAATTTACCTGATTATAGTTTAGATACAGATTTGACACTGTACATCCACTTCTTTGGATATGATAATGATGTACTAAACCTGACTGAAATAGAAAGTATGTTAAGTTCAGAGTTTTATGGCGGATATCAAGAAATTGGATCATCAACAATCAGTTTTGATTTTGCTTTTTCATTTGCTGCAGAAACAGATTATGATCAGCTTGAAGACTACATAAATTCCATAAAAGTAAATGGAACAGGAGTAGGTCATTCTTTAAATGTTTCCCAATTAATTGATGACCTAGCTACAGGTGATAGAAATGATATTCTCATTCCTGAAAATGGGTCAGTTATAGATGCAAGACTAGTAGAGAATTATCTATACGAAAATTTCTATGTAGAAAATATAGAAAATCCAGGTTATACAATGTTTCTTTTGAATTTCACTAGTTTAGATTCACTAGTAGACAATCAGGAACACTGGTATAAAGTCGTGGAAACAGGATTTGATTCTAACATCACAATAGACTACTGGTTCTCAGGCTATAGTGATATTCCATATGTTCCTACTTTAGGTTTGGGGGGTTCAGAAAGATTCTGCTTCTTAGATTTGTCAGCAAGAACTTGGTATTATGATTGGATATTTGAAGCATGGGGATTTCCTACAGGAGATTACTCATATTATATTTACTCCGATTTGGATACACTCGCTCGAATTGTTAGCTTATATAGTTCTTCGGGTAAAACAGTACTTTCTACTTATCTAGCAGACTACATCAACTCATATCTGGGGAATGTTTTTTCGGCTTATTATGGAGTAAGCCCTATAGGTGATTCATACTCATTGCAAGTTAAAGTATTCAATAATTTAACAGAAGCTGGTTATGCTTTAGATGAACTAAACTGGGTAATTTCTCAAACTAGAATCTTCAATCAGCTAGAAAATGATTTTCCTTGGATTGATTGGATTATAGATGTTCAATATGTTAATCTTCTCGATTATCCTAGTTTATCTTCATGGATAACCTCAAACCTTCAACAAGACCAAGATGGAGACTATATAGAAGTAGCAAATGGGTTCTACCAATTACTTGAAACTCAATTACCTATTCATTTTGATTACACAGCAGCAGATAGCATTTTACCCTGCTATTTCTTCTTAACTGATGATATCCAATTCAGATGGTATGGAACAGCTTTTGCTGGGCTGGGTGGTATGGGTTGGGAACTCTTAGTTACTGATCAATACAGTATGTTCGAAAATGGAATTTCTTCACTTCCTCGAAGAGGTATGTCTGCTGTAACAATCCATGAACTTGGACATAGTCTTGGAATACCTCATCCTCATGGAGGAACTTATGGTTGGGGTTCTTCTTTTATAGAAGATGTTATGAACTATTTTTCAATAGGAGAAAGCAGTTTTAGTTCTTTTTACAAAGATGGATTAGCAAGAGCTCACAATAACTACTGGTATAGTTTAGCTTCTGGTGAAATGGATGCAGCATTTTTGAAGTACATTGATGCTGGTTCCATTGATGAATTACTAGGGATGGTAAATGATATCTATATTCTATTAGGATCTGTAGCTAAGGATTACCAAAATATGAATTATACTCTTTCAATCGAAAATGCAAAATTAGCTAGATCTGAAATTGAAACCTTAGTTTTCTACATTGACAATCCTGACCAGATTCCCACAACTCCAACAAATCGAACAGCGTCATATGCAAGCTTACTAGTTTTTGCATCAATTATCATAAGTTCAGTATTATTAAAGAGAAAAAGAAAATAATTTTCTTTCTTTGTACTCATCTAATGTTAAGGGAAATGCATCAAAAATTGAAAGAAATAGGTTCTATATGCATTTAATAATCTACTTTAATAGCATCACTAAAAACTAAATGCGAGCCAAATAATTCTTTAACTTCAGCATCAATTGCATCGCTAACTTCATCAGAAAGTTCTCCAAAGAATTGTTTAGGGATATCAATTTGAGAGAGTTTATCAGTTAATTGATGTATTTTTCGGCGCAAAGAAAACGAATCTAGAGCACTAACTGCCACACTACTGAACCCCTTGGGATGTGCTTCAATAATGATTTTATGGTTTCCATAAGTTATGACAAGCATCTGACTTTTTTGTTCCTCGAATAATTCTGTCAACATATCTCTTACCGCAACAATGAACCCTCCAAACAGAAGTTGATCTTTTACAGCTCTCTTCAGGATGACATATGAGCGTAGTGGAATACCTGATCTATGAAGAATGATTAGTGCTAGTGGTGATGCATCAAAATCAACATAAGACTTTTGCATATGTCTTAATCCCACCTCTTCTAAAGTTGTAATATCCTTCCTAAATGGTTCACTCACCCAATCTATTTCCTTAACTTCTTCTATTGGAAAGAGTAAATTGATTTGTTCTATCTTACCTTCAATTAATTGGTGTAGTTGAGGAAGATTATTTTCTGACGCAAGCTCTTTTGCTTGTTGAAGGCGATTAAAAGATCGAGTATAATCTTCTTGCAGTGCAAGAATTTTACCTTGTAACAAATAGAGTGATGCTTGTTCTTTTACTAGTTTGTTCTCTGAGAAATATGGTATTAAATCATTGAGGTTATTCAAAGCTAAACCTAGTATTTTTTTGTCCTTTTCTAGATCATAGTTTTCTAATTGCATCAGAACAAGATTCATCAGAATCTTTGCAGATAGCTCTCCACTTCCGTGTTTATCAGCGATAACTAAGGCCTTGGAAAATTCTTTTACAGCTTGACCATAATTTAGTTTCGTCACACTGTACATACCTTTTAAGAGAAAAATATAAGATTCAATTACAGGAGAGGGATTTGTTCTGATTTCTTCTTCTATAGAATTCAAGAATATTTCAAAGTCTGTTAATCGATTAGTCTGCAAATATAATTCAGCTAAGGTACAATAGTGATAAGTTTCTTTCATATTGAGTTTTTCAATAATTCTCAAGGCTTCTTCATATTTTTCAATAGCATCATCAAATAGACCTCTTTCTATAGCTATGTCTCCTAAGCTCTTTATTGTGAGTGCTAAATATCTATTTGCCTCTAAATCCTTAAAAA
>JAUWJS010000107.1 GCA_030607575.1 Candidatus Heimdallarchaeota archaeon
GAAGTAAAAGAGGATGGTAATTTAGTTGAATTGAAAGAATTACAACTAGGTCCAGAAAAAGTCCTCATTGTTGTGGATGAAGAAGATAAAAAAATGTGGTTATGGAAGGGTTCTAAATGTCCAATAAGAAAGAAGTTTATCGGAAGTAGGGCTTTGTCTGATATAAGGAAGAAGGAATATGGCTTTGCATTTGTTCCACAATCTTGCGATCAAGATGATGAAACTGCAGAATTTGTTGCCATGTTGCAAAAAATTGGTAGAACAGATATTATACCTGATACTGTTGTAAACCGAGCTCAAAAAATAATTGAAAGACAAAGTAGAATTAATGTTTTTGAGGATGTGGTCGAACAAGAAAGCATTCCAGCTTCTACACCCGCTCCTATTCCAGATTCAGAAGAAAGTGCTGATAAAGGACTAAAAGATCGTCCTGCACAAGTGCCTGCTTCTGAATTACCAACACATCTTGCAAAGATGGGGGCACCAGGAAATAGACCCATGCCAACAATACTTTCAGCGTTAGAGTCTGAATCTATAGAAATTAAGAAACCAGAAGAAGCATTGAAACCTAAAGATACAACAATTGTTGCATCTGAAGAAAAGGTAGTAGTTAAAAGTGAAATAATGCTTGAACAATCGTTTAAAGTTCTGAAAGATTTAGGCGCCCCTAAAGGGTTCTATAGAGATTTAGTAATAATTGGTAATAAAGTATATACAGAAACATATACAGGAGGATTCGAAGAATTGGAAGAACCTCCAGAAGGTATATTTTTCTCAAGTTCTCATGTTCCAAGAATGATTTGTGAAAATGGCGTTGTAAGAGCAATAGAATTTCTTAAACCAGAGGAAGGGGCCGAGTTAAGTGAAGAAGACGAAGCAATTGCTCAAGATATAGAAGACTTGCTAGGTATGTTTGAAATTGAAGTAGGGTAATAATACCCACTCTTTATCTTATTTTAGGTGATCATTCTGGAATATTACTCAATTACAATTATACTCCATCCATCAATTCCTTCGGATCAACGATTGATAGAAGGTAAGATTGATGCGGAAACGAATTTGCTAGATGGCTTGATTTTCCTACTATCTAAACATGAAAAGGTCGTAGATATATTGATAAGTAATTCAGATCTACGCCCAGGTTATCTTATATTATCCAATAAAGTTGAACTAAAAAGCACAGGGAAATTATACTCTCCAGTTGAGTCAGATATGGAAATTAGGATTATACCAATATCACATGGGGGTTAAAGAACAGTAAATTTTCTAGGTATCTGAGTAGAATATATAACTTCTTTAGATATATTTTTAATCACTTTACCCTCTAACATGTTGCTCGCTGATTGCCAGGATAGCCAAGCGGACAACGGCGCTGGTCTTGAAAATCAGTTCCTTATAGGATCCGGGGTTCAAATCCCCGTCCTGGCTCCATTTCCCTAAAGAATCTAAATCTGAGGGATTTAACAGTAACCGGTGTAAACTATTGTCATCTATAGAAACTCCATATATTTTAGGTATTGCTGAAAAACCACAAGCAGCTAGAAGAATAGCTTATGCTTTAGATGAGAATAATAAACCACAAAATAAACGTCTGAAAAATATACCCATTTACATATGTAAAAGAGATGGAAAGAGCATTGTAATTGCACCCGCCGTAGGTCATTTATTTACATTATCTTCAATAGGAAAGACCTGGAATTATCCTGTTCTTGATTATGAATGGGTTCCAAGTCATCTTGTATACAAAAACGCAAGAACAAAAAATTTCATTGATGTTTTCAAGTCTCTTGCAAAAGGAGCAGATGATGTCATAATAATGACTGATTTTGATAGAGAAGGTGAGGTAATAGGCTATCTAATTTTAAAATATTTAGTGGGTAAGAACAATGCAGAAAGAATGAAATTCTCTACTTTGACTAGAAGAGATATTATTAACGCATTTGACCAAAGAGAAAAATCCCTAGATGTGGGCTTTCTGAATTCAGGTTTAATACGACATTATATTGACTGGTTATATGGTATCAATTATTCACGAGCATTAAGTCTTGCGTTCAAAAGAGTATCTGGACGCTTCAAAACAATTTCAATTGGTCGTGTTCAAGGTCCAACTTTAGGCTCTGTTGTTGAACACGAGAATAGCATTAAATTCTTTGTACCTATTCCCTATTGGACCATTAAAAGCGAGGTTATACTAAACAAAGAAAACTTCACAGCAGATTATGAAGAAGCTAAATTGAAAACACAGAAGGAAGCCATACAGGTAGTGAAAGATTGTAGTGGTTTAACTGGTAAAATATCTAATGTGTCCGAAGAACCAAGTTTTCTTTATCCCTTTCCTCCGTTTAACCTAGGAAACCTTCAGAGGGAAACCTATAAACATTTTAAATTTTCTCCAACAAAAACACTTGAAATTGCAGAAAAGCTCTATTTGAAAGCTCTAATTTCATATCCACGAACAGATAGCCAGAAACTACCAATGACTCTAGGACATAAATCAATCCTTGTAAAGATAAGTAAGCAGCACAACTACAATGTTTTTGCAAATGAAATAATTGCCGCAAAGAAATACAAACCAAGGGAAGGAAAACAAACGGATACAGCTCATCCAGCAATACACCCCACAGGTAAAGAACTAAATGAAACACTTCCTCCTGATGAGAAAAAACTATATGGTTTAATCGTAAAACGTTATCTTTCACTCTTTGGTAAACGTGCAGAATTTCTGAAAAGAACTATACAAATACTTGTAAATAAACACAAATATGAGGTAAGAGGCAGTAAAATACTAGATGAGGGGTGGATTAGATATTACAAGCCTTATTACTCAGTCTCTGAGTACATTCTTCCAGATGTTGAGATAGGTACAGAAGTTATATTCAATTATATTGAGTCAAAAGAACACCTTACTTCTCCTCCACGTCGGTTTAATGAATCAACCCTTCTCCAATATATGGAAGAAGAAAAAATAGGTACAAAAGCAACAAGAGCTGGAATAATCCAAACCTTGTTCGACAGAGGATATATAGGTGGTAAGGAAATAATGCCTACACCTCTAGGAATATCTGTAGTTAACGTTTTACAAGAACAATATCCTATACTAGTTAAATCGGAAATGACACGAAATCTAGAACAAATTATGGAAGATGTTCAAAATGAAAATAAAGATATTCAAGGCACAATTCTATCTATAAAAAGAGAATTGAAGGACCTTCTAGAGCTTTTTCATCAAAAAGAAACAGAAATAGGTCTTGCTTTGTACAAAAATCTTCAGCTTTCTGAAAAATCAGATATAATTGTACTGGGAGAGTGTCAGCAATGCAAAAAGGGAGAACTAAGAATTATTAGATCAAAGAAAACAAGAAAACGTTTTGTAGCTTGTTCATCATATTTTGACAAAGCCATTATTTGTAGTGTTACTTTTCCAGTTCCAAATACGGGAACCATTAAATCTACAAAGAAAACTTGTATTCATGATGGTCTGCCAATAATTGAATGGCAAAAAGGAAGAAGAAAAATTTCAATGTGTATATCTCCTGATTGTCCTTCTAAGAAGGAAAGAGAGAAAAATGAAAGCAAATAAACAATGTCCAATTTGTAAAAAAGACATAAAAAACTTACAGTCACAATATTGCAAGAATCATTCCAAAGCTAAAGAGGAACTAAAAAAGGGATATGAAGCTTGGCTTAAGGCCTATGGATCCTTTTCTTGGGATGACTTTCTTCAAAAAATCTTAGATCTGGAAGGATTGGCTGGTGATTTTGTTAGAGAAATAGCTCAACATGAATTCTATTTTTCCAATGAATAATTAGAAATTATAGTCTATTTTTCTAATACATATGGATTATTTACTTATGATTTGTTTTCAAGAAAAAAGTGCTGTATGAATTTGTTCCTTTTCAGGTAATCCCTCGATTTTAGTTTTTCCTACAAATATTGTAGGAAGTGAGGATACATTAAATCTATTTTCTGTCTTTATTTCTACGCTCTTGTAGTTGAATAATCCTCCATACTCTTTTAGAACATTCTTTAATATGTTCTCTGCGATATTACAGTATGGACAATCTTCAGTAGTGTAGAGTACAATCTCTTTCATTTCATACATTTTCTTTGTCTCTATATTAAAAAAACAACAAAAATTTTGGGACTAGCTCAGATGTTATGCGAATATTACAACAATATCTTGTTGCTAAATTTAGTGAAAAAGTAGTTATATTGAATCACAACTACAAGGGCTATTTTTACATTTAGGACAAGAGTTGGAGTATTTATGTTTAAAACTTTCCTCAACGTTTATTCCTGCGATGTTAGCTACACTCAAAGTCCATGCTATAATATCAACAATTTCTTCAGTTATTTTTTCCTTATCTTGTAGTAGTATAGCTTCCGCGAGCTCACCTACTTCTTCTACAAGTTTTAAAACAGTTTTTTCCAAACCTCGTTTGAGATCTTTATCCAAATATAACTTTTTCATTAATTCTTGAAAATAGAAAATGATGTTCACACCCCTTTATGACAAACAAAATAATCAATAGACGATATTACCAACAAGTACAGCGACGATCAGGATAAGGCAGAAAGCAACAACGTACCAAGGACCAATTTTTACACCTGGTAGATCTTCATCGTAATATCTCATTAAACCCGCACCTGTTGCAGGCATTGGACTTGTATCTCTCTTTTTCTTCTGTCCTCGGGAACTTCTGCTCATAATAATCAAGTGCATTTTAAAATAGAGATATATATTATTTCTTATCGGATACTTCTCCTCTAAATCATTGTCAATGTAAAAGAATTTAAATCAACGTGAATAATTGACAAAGGAAACCAACCAACAAAAAATTTAAGATATCATTAATTTCAAAGAAAGATAATACTGCTGACCCCGTAGCTCAGCTGGATAGAGCACCAGCCTTCTAAGTTGGGGGTCGCGCGTTCGAATCGCGTCGGGGTCGCCATCTATTTTCTCTACAAAACATTTATGTTTTCATGAAATCTAAAGTGTTTGTTCATGACTCCATCTAGAAAAATTAGAGAATTATATACTGAAGGTTACCAACTGACTCCAGAGGCTTATGATTATCTAAATAGTTTGCAGGAAGTAGAGAATGTTATTAACAAGATTCTTGATTCAAACCTAAACAAAGCCATTCTTTCTATAGCAGACATTGATGAATTTCTCAATGAAGACATAATTAAGAAGGAGGAAATTTTGGAACAGTCTCTCTCGAAAAAGGAAGAAACTAAAAACCAAGAGCAAGAACAAGAAATACAATCAGTTCAAGAAAAGAAAGAAACAAAGGAAGAAGAAGTGAAATCAGAAATTAAGGTGGAAACTAAATCAAGAAGAGAAAAAGTATCTTCAGATTTGGAAATCATTTTTTCTCCAGAAATACAGAAATCTGTTGGATCATCTGAAAATTTTCGAGACTACTTCAAGAGCCGATTTCAATCAATTAATACATTATTTTTAAAACGAAGAGATATAACTAATAGAGTTACCACAAACGACTTAATTCCCAACCGCAATCGAGATAAGATTTCACTAGTTGCGATGGTAACAAAAGTACATAAAACGAGAGGAGGAACAGTTATTCTTGATTTGGAAGATCCATCAGGTATTATAACAGGAATCATTTATACATCAAAACAAGACTTGATAACTAAATCAGAATTCATACTCGAAGATTCTGTACTTTGTTTTACTGGTAACTGGTGGAAGGATAGATTAAGTGTAGATGATGTTCTTTGGCCAGATATTCCCTTTCACAAATCAAATTTTGCTTATGATGACGTATATGCTTTATTCATTTCTGATATCCATGTGGGGTCAAAGAATTTCGCTGAAAAATTATTTCTACGTGCTATTAAATTTATTAATGGAGAACTTGAAAGTGAAAAACTTAACGAGATTGGTAAGAAAATTAAGTATCTTTTAGTTGGTGGTGATGTTGTTGATGGAGTCGGTGTTTATCCGGGACAAATAGAAGATCTAGCGCAAGATAACATTCGTTTACAATATCAGACTGCAGCATATTACTTTGAACAAGTACGTGATGATGTAGAAATCATCATCATACCTGGAAATCATGATGGTGCCCGAGCTGCTGAACCACAAACTCCAATTCAGAGAGAATTCGCCCCCGATTTTTTTGGAATTGATAATATTCATCTTTTAGGAAGCCCTTGTTATCTAAAAGCACACAATGTGGAAATTATGATGCACCATGGAAATTCTATATTAGATATAAATGCTGCAATTCCTGCAATATCACATGAAACTTCAATACCAGCAATGGTTAGAATGTTGGAAAATCGTCATTTAGTTCCCATCTATGGAAAAAGAACACCAATTGCACCAGAATCAGAGGATCGGTTAGTTATTTCAAGAGTACCAGATATCTTTCAAACAGGTCATACCCATATTGCGGGAGATGATACATACAAAGGTGTCACTCTTATAAATTCAGGAACTTTTCAGAATCAAACTAGTTATCAAAAAAGTATGAATATTAATCCAACAGCTGGTTTAACATATTTTGTTAATCTAAAATTATTACAAAGAACTCAAATAAATTTTCAAAAAATGAAATAAACGTAAAAGATGTTGTTTCCTTATTCCACGTGTAGTGCGTCTTCATCAATCTGAACATACGATAATATATCTGCTATTGTTGGTGCATGATTTGATAATACTGCAATTGCATTTTTGAATTCTTCAATATCACTAGTTCCCCCAACTAGGTGAAAATCTCCTATAGATTTGAGAATTAGAAAACCGTTCTTTCCACGAACCATCACATCATTGATTGGGGCATAAGATAGTCTTTCAAGTGCTAATCTTGCAGCTGCCACAAGAGCTGCTCCAATTGCTGAAAGTTCTGTTGAATTTGCAGTTTTATCTCCAGCGTAAAAGGCCACCCTATCTCCTGTTGCCGTCAAAATAGCAAGAGCTTCTAATTTTGCTTCTTGTGTAATATCCTTTAACTCTTTAGCCAGTGCATATGCGATTTTTCTTTCAAGTCTCATTAATATCTAAATCACTTTAACTATAAATTAAGTTAATTAATGTTACTATGCTATTAATTGGAATAAGATAATTAAAAATAAGGTAAGCTGCTAATTCCTCCACTTTAAGCGTTTTCCCTATTTTTTTTCACTTATCATAATTTTTGTAGAGAAATTAAAGTGGAAAAGACTTTCCATAAGTAATATTTTTAAACGCTTTTCTTTATTCAACTTCAATAAGAGATTACCAAGCTTATGTAACAAGTTTATGGGTGAGATTCAATGTCAAGCGATACAGGTATAACAGGAATGCTAGGACGCTTTTGGAAAAAAATCGTCAATCATTTCGAAGATTATGAAATAAACAGAGAAGCTCTTCTTAACAGAATAAGTCTATTGATTATTCTCGCAGCAGGTATTATGATTAGATTATTTTCTTTGATGAAAGGATATGATCCACTAATCAAGGCATTTGATCCATATGTTCAGTTAGTAAGTGCTGAATATATTAGTAATAGTGGTTTTATAGATTTCGTACATTGGTTCAAAAGTAATTCTTGGTATCCTTACGGTTTCCATACTGGAAGAGAACTATATTGGGGAGTCCCTGTAAGTGCAGTTATAATTAAAGGATTATTAGGTATATTCTCCATCGAAGTAACAATTACACAAGTAGCATACTTTAGTCCAGTATTTTATGGGTTCTTTACAATTCTTGCCTCTTATTTTCTAGGAAAAGAAGCAGTTAGTACTAGAACTGGATTATTCACGGCTTTCTTCATGGCTTTTGCTCCTGCTTTTGTATCAAGAAGCACGGCAGGGTTTTTTGACAATGAATCAGTAGGGATTCTATTTACAGTTTTAACCTTGTATTTCTTTATACGAGCAATAAAACGTGGTGGTTCCATTTCATCATTTTTAGCAGGTGTAAGTTTAGCTTTATTGATTGGAAGTTGGGGAGCATATAGATATGTTCTGGATTTATTGCCTTTAGCAGCTTTTTTCCTAGTTTTAACAAGGAAACTTACATTCAAACTGATTAAAGCTTATACTATTACGATTGTCACGGCACTAATGATAGGATTCTTGGTGCCTAGAGTGATGGTTAACAAGTTCTACAATATTGAGGTCATGATTCCTGTTCTGATGATTGGCCTTCTAGTTTTGGTAGGAATAGTTCAGAACCTTTCCCGAAGTCTAAGTGAAAAAACGTTTAAACAAGTTATAATTATAGGTTCAATAACGGTACTGGTTTTATTAGCTATTCTAATCACAGTATTTCTGTCCTTAGGTATGTTCACAAACA